>NZ_JBHYXZ010000008.1:59474-80027 GCF_042752395.1 Actinosynnema sp. NPDC059335
GGCGCTACGGGCGCTACGGGCGCTACGGGCGCTACGGGCGCTACGGGCGCTACGGGCGCTACGGGCGCTACGGGCGCTACGGGCGCTACGGGCGCAGCGTCTCCAACTGGTCGACGATGTCGTTGTGCGCCTCGGCCCGGCGGACCCACGCGGCGAAGCCGGAGCCGGCCGAGGGCACCTCGCCCAGCGGCGAGATCGGGTCCGTGACGCCGTACTCCAGGCGGTAGGCGACCAGCGCCACGGCGGCCTCCACCCAGCGGCTCGGGTCGGGGCTCGTGATCTCGCCCAGGCCGACCCGGAACCACAGCGGCAGGCGGGTGTCGGCGGCCAGCGCGCGGTGCAGCCGGCGGCGGGCGATGTCGAGGACCTCCTCGCGCGCCTTCTCCCCCGCCACGACGGCGTCCGCGCGCCACGGCTCCTCGGCGGCCAGCCGGTCGGCGGCCAACCGCTGCGCGGCGGCCATCGCGCCCGCCTCCTGCGCGTTGACCCGCCAGTCCAGGTTCTGCACCTCGTGCTGCAACGCGTCCCGCTCGAAGCGCGGCATCCGGCCCGCCGACAGCTTGGCCAGCCCGGCGTCCCGTTGCTGCCTGAGCGACTCGTACTCGGAGACCTCGGCCTGCAGCTCGGCGCGGACGGAGTCGGCCAGCAGCTCCTGCTCGGCGTCCCACGCGGCGCGCAGCGCGGTGACCGTCGCGGTGATGCCCTCGGTCGAGTCGAGGTCCTCGTCCGGCCCCGAGCCCGCCCCGGCGAGCCTGCGCTCCAGCACGTGCAGGCGGGCGCTCACCCGTTCCAGCTCCGCCGACAGCGCCTGGGTCGTGGCGACGAGGTCGGCGACGGTCGGCTCGACCTCGTCGAGCCGCTCCTTCTCTGTGGGCACGCGATCAGCCAACCGCACCCGGATGCCGCGTCCAGGGACGAAACCGGAAAACCACGCGGACGGGCCGACACAAACCCCCGAGTTGGTTAACGTTCCATCACCGACCGTGACAGTTCCTCGCACATGCCTGAACCGGCCTCGAACGGTGTATGTCTGATACATGTCGAGGTCGGTGCACGAGACGGAACGCAAGTACGAGGCCCCCGGCGGCGCCGCGCTGCCGGACCTCGCCGACCTGCCCGGCGTCGCCGCCGTGGCGGGCCCCGAGGAACAACGACTCGAAGCGGTCTACTACGACACCGAGGACCTGAGGTTGGCGCGCGCCGGGTTGACGCTGCGCCGCCGCACGGGCGGCGACGACGCGGGCTGGCACCTGAAGCTGCCGGTCGGCGCGGACACCCGCGAGGAGGTGCGGCTGCCGCCGGGCCGCGCGGCCAAGACCCCGCCGCGGCAGCTCGGCTCGCTGGTGCAGGTGCACGCCCGCGGCCGCGGGCTGGCGCCGGTGGCGCGCATCCAGACCACGCGGCAGCGCTGGCAGCTCGCGGACGACAAGGGCCGGCTGCTCGCCGAGGTGGTCGAGGACCTGGTGTCCGGGCAGTCCCTGACCGACGACTCGGCGGTCGACTCGTGGCGCGAGATCGAGGTCGAGCTGGGCGAGCGCGGCGACGTCGCGCTGCTCGACCGCGTCGAGGAGCGGCTGGCGTCGGCGGGCATCGCGCGGTCCGCGTCGTCGGCGAAGCTGTCCCGCCTGCTGGCCGACCGGGTGGCGCCCGCCGCACCACCGCCCGGGGACGGCAAGTCCGCCGGCGACGTGGTGCTGGCCTACCTGCGCGCGCAGGCCGACGCCTTGAAGCACCAGGACCCGCGGGTACGCCGGGGCGAGGACGACGCCGTGCACCAGATGCGCGTGGCGACGCGACGGATGCGCAGCGCGCTCCAGGCGTTCGGCACGATCGTGGACCGCGACGCCACGCGCGAGCTGACCGACGAGCTGAAGTGGCTCGCGGGCGTGCTCGGCGAGGCCCGCGACCTGGAGGTGCTGCGCGCCCGGTTCGAGGGCCGCGTCGCCGGGCTGGACCCGGTCCTCGTGCTCGGCCCGGTGCAGGCCCAGCTCACCCGCCACTTCGCCCCGCTGGAGGCCGCCGCGCACGGAGCCGCGGTGGCGGCGCTGGACAGCGACCGGTACTTCGCCCTGCTCGACGCGGTGGACGCGCTGGCGGCCGAGCCGCCGTTCACGCCCGCCGCGGCGCGCAAGGCGACGAAGGAGCTGCCCGCCCTGGTCGACCGCGCCTACCGCAGGCTGGCGAAGCGGGCCGAGGGCGCGGACGACGACATCGCGCTCCACGAGGCGCGCAAGGCCGCCAAGCGGCTGCGGTACGCGGTGGAGGTGTCCGAACCGGCGTTCGGCAAGCGGGCGAAGAAGTACCGCAAGCGCGTCAAGGCGGTGCAGGAGCTGCTCGGCGAGCACCAGGACGGCGTGGTGGCGCGGCCGGTGCTGCGCGAGCTGGGCGCGAAGGCGCAGCTCGACGGGGAGAACGGCTTCACCTTCGGCCTGCTGCACGGGTTGGAGACGGCGGCGGCCCGGCGCGTCGAGGAGCGCTTCCCGGCCGTGTGGCGGGGGCTGGGGAGGCCGAAGCTGCGGTAATTGGTCTGGACCTTGACACCTCCCGGTGCGGCTGTAACGGTGGCTGGAGCCGCCGCTCGGTGATCCACGCTGGCCAGGAGGACGTCAGTGCTTCTCACAGAAGGCGCCGGACGGCGCGGGTTCGGTCGAGCGCTCGTCGCGCTGCTGTTCGTCGGCGCGACAGCCGCGGCCGTGCCCGCCCAAGCAGCTCCGGAGACGCCGTTGCAGCACATCGTGCCCGCCCCCGTCACTGTCACCCCGCGGCCGGGCGTGACGTTCACGCTCACCGCCGACACCAGGATCTACACCCACCCCGGCTCGGCGGGGGCGCGCCAGGTCGGCGAGTTCCTGGCGGGTGTGCTGCGCCCGTCCACGGGCTACCGGCTGCCGGTCGTGCCGGGCGCGTCCGGTCGGCACATCTCGTTGCTGCTCGTCGGCGCGGACGCCCGCGTCGGCACGGAGGGCTACCAGCTCGACGTGACCAAGCGGGGTGTGCTGATCCGGGCGCGCACGGCCGCGGGCCTGTTCGCGGGCGTGCAGACGTTCCGGCAGATCCTGCCCGCGAAGGTGGAGGCGAAGACGAAGCAGCGCGGGCCGTGGACCGCGCCCGGCGGCCGGGTGCTGGACTACCCGCGCTACGCCCACCGGGGCGCGATGCTCGACGTGGCCCGGCACTTCTTCTCCGTGGCCGAGGTGAAGCGGTACATCGACCAGATCGCGCTCTACAAGGTCAACCGGCTGCACCTGCACCTGACCGACGACCAGGGCTGGCGGCTGGAGATCAAGAGCTGGCCCAACCTGACCGCGCACGGCGGCAGCACCGAGGTCGGCGGCGGCCCCGGCGGGTACTACACGCAGGAGCAGTACAAGGACCTCGTCGCCTACGCCGCCGCCCGGCACATCACGGTGATCCCGGAGATCGACATGCCGGGCCACACCAACGCCGCGCTGTCGTCGTACCCGGAGCTGAACTGCGACGGCGTCGCGCCGCCGCTCTACACCGGCATCGAGGTCGGTTTCAGCTCCCTGTGCATCGACAAGGAGATCACCTACCGGTTCGTGGACGACGTGCTGCGCGAGGTGGCGGCGTTGACGCCGGGCGAGTACGTCCACATCGGCGGCGACGAGGCGCACGCGACCACCGACCCGGACTTCACCCTGTTCATGGACCGGGTGCTGCCGCTGGTGGCCAAGCACGGCAAGACCGCGACCGGCTGGCACGAGTTCGTCAAGGCGGGTCCGCCCGCCGCCGCGGTGCCGCAGTTCTGGGGCACGAAGACGGTGGCACCGGACATGGTCGAGGCGGCCGCGCGGGGCAGCGAGATCGTGCTGTCGCCCGCCACCAAGGCGTACCTGGACATGAAGTACGACGCCAACACCCGGCTGGGGCTGAGCTGGGCCGGGTACACCGACGTGCAGGACGCGTACGACTGGAACCCCGGCGCGTACATCGAGGGGCTGCCCGCGACGGCCGTGCGCGGCGTCGAGGCGCCGCTGTGGAGCGAGACCATCACGGACTCCGCCGACCTGGAGCACCTGGCGTTCCCGCGCCTGCCCGCGATCGCGGAGCTGGGCTGGTCGCCGTGGTCGACGCACGACTGGGACCGGTTCAAGGTCCGGCTGGCGGCGCAGGCCGACCGGTGGGACGTGATGGGCGTGAACTACTACGCCTCGCCGCAGGTGCCCTGGACGAGGTGACGGCGGTGGAGGGGGGAGCCGAGGGGCACCGGCTCCCCCCTCCTGGTCTCATCGCCCCTGCTCCGGGTAGCCGACCAGCAGGTCCTTGGTCAGCTGGTACCGGTCGAGCACCGCCCGGTCGTTCCCGCCGGGCCGGCCGCCGCCGAACGCCGCGTGCGCCGGGTGGGCGTGGTGGCTGTTCACCCACACCCGGCCGGCCCGCAGCTCGCGGGCCGCCCGGTAGGCCACGCCCGCGTCGCGGGACCACACGCCCGCGCCGAGCCCGCACGGCGTGCCGTTGGCGGTCTTCACCGCGTCGTCGAAGTCGTCGAACCGGGTCACGCACAGCACCGGCCCGGGGACCGGCTCCTGGAAGACCCTCATCCCGTGGTCGCCCTCCAGGATCGTCGGGGCGACGTAGTAGCCGCCGGACAGCTCGCCGCCGAGGTCGGCCCGCTCGCCGCCGAGGATCACCCGCGCGCCCTCCCGCCGGCCGGCCCGGACGCACGAGAGCACCTTGTCCACCTGCTCGCGGCCGACCTGCGCGCCGACCTCGGTCCCGGGGTCGAGCGGGTGGCCCTGCCGGAGCGCGCCGGCGCGTTCGGCGGCGTCGGCCAGGAACCGGTCGTACGCCGGGCTCTGGACCAGCGCGCGGGACGGGCACGCGCCGGGCCCGCCCTGGTTGAGGGCGAACAGGGCGAAGCCCTCCAACGCCCGCTCGTGGAGCGCGTCGCGCCGCGCGGCCACGTCGGCGAAGACCACGACCGGGCTCCGGCCGCCCTGGTCCGGCGCGGCCACCACCTCGGCGACCCGGCGGTGGGCGGCCAGCAGCATCCCGGCCTCGGCGGCGAAGCCGTTGACGACGTTGACCACGCCGGGCGGCAGCAGGTCGGCGATCAGGCCGACCAGCACGTGGATCGACGCCGGGGTCTGCTCGGCGGGCTTGAGCACGACGGTGTTGCCGGCGGCCAGCGCGGGCGCGAGGTGCCAGGCCGCCGCGAGCAGCGGGAAGCTCCACGGGACGAGTTGGCCGACCACGCCCAGCGGCTCCGGGAAGCGGTGGGCGACGAGGTCCTCGCCGAGCTGCGACAGGCCGCCCTCCTGCGCCCGGACCACGCCCGCGAAGTGGCGGAAGCAGTCCACCGCGAGCGGCAGGTCGGCGGTCAGCGCCTCGCGGATCGGCTTGCCGTTGTCCCAGGTCTCCGCCACGGCGAGGGCGTCGAGGTGGTCCTCCAGCCGGTCGGCGATCTCGGTGAGCACGGTGGCCCGCTCGGCGGCCGGCGTGCGGCCCCACCGGCGGGCCGCGCCGTGCGCGGCGTCCAGCGCCCGGTCCACGTCCGCCGCCGTGCCCCGCGCCACCTCCGTGAACACCTCGCCGGTGACGGGGGTGCGGTCGGCGAAGTAGCCGCCCCGGGCCGGCGGCACGTACTCGCCGCCGATGAAGTGGTCGTACCGGTCCCGGTACGTCACCGCGCTGCCCGGCTCCCCCGGCGCCGCGTACCTCGCCATGTCCCCTCCCACGTCCCTCGCGCTGGTCGTGCGCAGCAGCGTGGTCCGCGCAACGTTGCAGTCGCGTTGCACCCGAACGGATCAGCGACGTGCTTGCCGCGGTCCGCCGGGCGGGGCCATCCTGGTCCGGGGAGGCGCCATGCAACCGGACCCGCGACGGCTCGCGCACGTGCGCGACGCGGTGCTGGGCGGCGGCCGGGCGCGCGGCGCGCGGGAGCTGATCGTGGAGTCGTGGCGGCGGTCGCTGGCCGCCCGGATCGACCCCGACCGGCACGAGGCCCCGGTGGTGCTCGACCCGGCGGAGGTGGCCGACCGGCGCGGGGCGCACCCGCTGGCGGCGGCGCTGCCGGTGCTGCGCGAGACGCTCGTGGGCATCGCCGACGAGGCGCAGCACGTCATGATCGTCACCGACGCGGACGGCACCGTCCTGTGGTGCGAGGGCGCGACGTCCGTGCGCGGCCTGGCCGAGCGGGTCCGCCTCACCGAGGGCACGTGCTGGGCCGAGGAGGCGATCGGCACGAACGCGATGGGCACCGCGCTGGCGGTGGGCCGGCCGGTGACCGTGCACTCCGCCGAGCACCTGGTGCGCACCTACCACGGGTGGACGTGCGCGGCGAGCCCCGTGCGCGACCCGGACACCGGCCGCACGGTCGGCGTGGTGGACGTGAGCGGGCCGCTGAGCAGCACGCACCCGGCGATGGTGGCGCTGGTGTCGGCCGCCGCCCGGCTGGCCGAGGGCCAGTTGCAGGTCCGGCTGGCGGCCCGCGACGAGCGGCTGCGGTCGGTGAACATGCGCCACCTCATCGGCCTGCGCGGCGAGCCGGGCGCGTTGCTGAGCCCGACCGGCCGGGTGCTGGCCGCCGAACCGCACGGCCTGCTGACCTCCCGGGTGGACGTCGGCGACGGGCGCGTGCGGCTGGCCGACGGGCGGGAAGCGGTCCTGGAGCGGTTGGACGAGGGGTACCTGCTGCGGGTGCCGCGGCGGGGCGCCCGCAGACCCGTGCTCGCGCTGCGGTTCCTGGGCGAGGTGGCGGCGTCGCTGGACGGGCGGCCGCTGCCGCTGTCGCTGCGGCACGCGGAACTGCTGACCGCGTTGGCCCTGCACCCGCGCGGGCTGACGGCCGAGCAGGTGGCCCTGCACGTGTACGGCGAGCGCGGCAACCCGGCGACCGTGCGCGCGGAGCTGCACCGGCTGCGCGACCGGTTGGGCGGGGTGCTGCTGACCAGGCCGTACCGACTGGCGGCGCACGTGCGCGGCGACTTCCTGGACGTGCGCGACGCGGTGCGGTCCGGCGACGTCGGCGCGGCCGCGGCGGCGTACCGGGGCGAACTGCTCGCCCGGTCGGACGCGCCGGTGGTGTGCGAGGAGCGGGAGGAGCTGGCGGCGGCGCTGCGCCGGGGCGTGCTGGAGCGCGGCGACGTGTCGGCGCTGTGGGCGTTCGGGCTGGTGGCGGAGGACGCGGCGGTGCTGGAGCGGCTGGTGCGCCTGCTGCCCCGGACCGACCCGCGCCGCGAGGTGGCGGCGGCCCGGCTGCGACGCGCCCTGGCCTGACCGCGAGCCGGCGGCCGGCGACACTAGCCTGATCGGCATGCGGTACTTCCAGCCGGGGGACGTGGCGTTGCGCCGCGAGGTGTTGCACGGCGAACCGTGGGCGGTCACCCCGACCCGGGTGGTGCGGGACGGGCCGGACCTGCTCGTCGTCTACACCGCGCCGGGCACCGAGTTCGGCTTCCACCCCCACCCGCGCACCCACCACTGGCAGGAGCTGGGCCGCACCAGCTGGACCGGGATCGGCAAGCTCCAGCTCCACCGCCCCGGCGACGCCTACTCCGTCGACCTGTACTGGCAGGGCGACGACCGCCGGTTCGCGGGCTTCTACCTCAACCTCCAGGCGCCGTTCCGCCGCACGCCCTTCGGCTTCGACACGCTCGACCACGCGCTGGACTTCTGGGTGCCGGTCGACGGCGACTGGCGCGAGCTGGACCGCGACGAGTTCGAGGAGATGGTCGCGGACGGCAAGTACGGCCCCGAGGAGGCCGAGTCGATCCGCCGCACGGCCAAGGAGGTCGAGGCCATGCTGATCGCGGGCGACACCTGGTGGGACCCGGCGTGGGGGCGGTGGGAGCCGGACCCGGACTGGCCGGTGCCGCGGCTGCCCGCCGGCTGGGAGGACCACCCGGTCCCGTGAAGGTCGTCCCCCTCTCCCCGCGGGCGCTCGTGGACGAGCTGGTCGCGCGGATCGACGCGTTGCCGCGCTCGACCTGGGCCCGGGTGCTGGTCGACGGCGCCCCGCCGACCAGGCCGGGCGAGCTGGCCGACGCCCTGGTGGACCCGCTGCGCGCGTTGGGGCGGCCGGTGCTGCGGGTCTCGGCCGGGGACTACCTGCGGCCGGCGTCCGTGCGGCTGGAGTACGGCCACGAGGACCCGGACTCGTTCCGCGACTCGTGGCTGGACGTGGGCGGGCTGCTGCGCGAGGTGCTGGAACCGCTCGACCCCGGCGGGTCCGGCCGGGTGCTGCCCGCGTTGTGGAACGCGGCCACGGACCGGGCGCACCGCGCCGACTACGTGACGCTGGGTACGGGCGGCGTGCTGCTGCTGGACGGCACGATGCTGCTGGACAAGTGGCTGCCCGCGGAGCTGGCCGTGCACCTGTGGCTGTCGGCGGGCGCGCTCGACCGGCAGATGCCCGACGAGTGGCGGTGGACGCTGCCCGCGTACGCCTCCTACGAGCCGCGGGCCGACGTGACGGTGCGCTACGACCACCCCGCGCGGCCCGCCCTCGTGGGTACAGTGGACTGAGATCGCGGGGAGGTGGGGCATGGCCAGGCTGCGGCTGCTGTTGGCGCTGTGCCTGCCGGCCCTCTACGCCCTCGGCCTGCTCACCACGCCCACCGAGGTGCTGGCCGCCGTGACGGCCGTGGCCCTCGTGCTGCTGCTGCTCACCGCCTCACCGGTGGTGCAGGGCGCGCCCGCGTGGGTGCGGTCGCTGTCGATCCGCGAGAAGTCCCTGCGCGCCGCGTTCCTGCGGCTGCGCGACCCCGACGCGGCGGGACGCCCCCGTCCTCGAGCACCGGGACTCGGCCTCAGTTCCTGACGGCCCGCAGTCCCCCCTTGCTCCGAGGATGGAGTTCCCCCTTGTTCCACGCTTTGGGCTCGGCCCTGGCCGGGTTCGCCACGCCCGCCCTGGCCATCGTCGCCTTCACCGTCGTCGTCCGACTGCTCATGCACCCGCTCAGCCGTGCCGCCGTGCGCGGCGAGAAAGCCCGCGCCGCGCTGGCGCCCGAGGTCCGCGCGCTGACCGAGAGGTACGGCAAGGACCGGGTCAAGCTCCAGGAGAAGACCATGGAGCTGTACCGGTCCAACAACACGTCCCTGCTGGCCGGGTGCCTGCCCGCGCTGGTGCAGGTGCCGTTCTTCATGGTCGTGTACCGGCTGGTCACCACGCCGAACCCGCTGCTGGACGGCACGCTGCTCGGCGTGCCGCTGGGCACGCACTGGTTCGGCGTGTGGGCGCACACGCCGGTGTTCCTGGCGCTGTTCGCCGTGCTCGCGGCGGTCGCGTTCGGGACGTCCCGCTGGCAGGCGGCGGTCGCGGCGCGGGCCGGCGGGCCGCAGCCGCCGTTCGCGAGGCTGCTGCGGCTGATGCCGTTCGGCACGGTGCTGATCGCCGCCGTGCTGCCGCTGGCGGCCGGGATCTACCTGGTGACGACGACTACCTGGACCCTGCTGGAGCGAGCTTTCCTGTACCGCGCAATTCAGCTCCCGCCTCGTGCAGGTACTTCAGCACGAACCCGTACGACGTGAACAGGCCGCACTCGGCGTAGGAGACCGAGTGCCGCCCGCAGAAGTCGCGGACCAGCGCCTGCGCCCGGCGCAGGTGCGGCCGCGGCATGCTCGGGAACAGGTGGTGCTCGATCTGGTAGTTCAGGCCGCCGAGCAGGAAGTCGGTGAACCAGCCGCCGGTGACGTTGCGGGAGGTCAGCACCTGCTTGCGCAGGAAGTCGAGCTGGTGGCCGGCCTGCAGGACGGGCATGCCCTTGTGGTTGGGCGCGAACGAGATGCCCATGTAGACGCCGAACACGCCCTGGTGGATCGCGATGAACACGAGCGCCTTGCCGGGCGACATCAGCAGGAACACCGCGCCGAGGTAGACCGCGAAGTGCACGGCCAGCAGCACCAGCTCCAGCCGCCAGCCCTTGACCTCGCGGCGCGCCGCGGCGGCCGTGCTGATCACGTGCAGGCTGAAGCCCTCCAGCAGGAGCAACGGGAAGAACAGGTACGCCTGGTGCTTGACGACCCAGCGGAAGAAGCCGCGCTTGCGCTCGGCCTGCTCGGCGCTGAACGCCAGCACGGCGATGTCGACGTCCGGGTCCTCGTCCTCGTGGTTGGGGTTGGCGTGGTGGCGGGTGTGCTTGCCCATCCACCAGCCGTAGCCGACGCCGATGAGCAGGTTGCCCAGCAGCAGGCCCGCGGTCTGGTTCGCCCGGTGGTCGGCGAACACCTGCCGGTGCCCCGCGTCGTGGCCGAGGAACGCGATCTGGGTGTAGACGACACCGAGCACGGCGGCCGGCACGAGCTGCCACCACGAGTCGCCGATCAGCACCATCGCGGCCCCGGTGAGGCCGAACGCGGCGATGACGACGACCAGGAACGTGACGTAGAAACCGATGCGCCGGTCCAGCAGCCCCTGCTGCTTGACCAACCTGGACAGTTCAGCGAAATCGCTGCCGCGGGCTTGGGTGCTCACCCCCGGCAGGGTACGGCGCGCCGGGCGGCCGGCTCAGGCCAGCCTGAGTTGCAACTGGGCGAACAACCGCACCAGCGGGTCGTCCAGGTCGAACCCGCCGACCTCCGCCGCACGTCGGACGCGGTACCGCAGCGTGTTGGGGTGGACGTGCAGCTTCGCCGCCGCGCTCTTGACGTCGCCGAAGTCGTCCAGGTAGGCCAGCAGGGAACGGGCCAGCTCGCCGTCCAGCCGGTCGAGCCGCGGGTCGCGGATGCGCGGGTGCTCGGCCAGCAGCGCGAGGGTTTCGCTCACCAGCACCTGCGAGCGGACGTCCTCCAGCGTCGCCACCTCGGCGTCGAGGTCGCGGGACATCGCGTCGAGCACCCGGTCCGCCTCCGCCCGGGAGACCATGACCTCGTCCACCGTGGGCACCGTGGAGCCGATCGCGGCCTGCACCCGCAGGTTCATGTGCTTGCGCGCGGCGGCCACGATCTCCTTGGTCAACGTGAGCAGCGGCGCCTTCGGCGGCAGGTCCGTGAGCAGCGCGTACGTGCGGCCGCCGCGCTGGCTGACCAGGGCGCTGCGCCGGTACGCGGCGGCGTGCACGGAGATCAGGCTCGTCATCTCGGCGCGGCGCAGCTCGTGCTCGGTGCGGTCGGCGTGCTCCTGGCCGCGCAGCGCGAACACCACGACCGCGGCGGGCTTCTCCGGGTCCGCGCCGATCTGCTCGGCGATCGCCCCGGCGTCCATCCGGCCGTCGAGCAGGGACGCGAGCAGGTTCTCCCGGAACGCGGCGGCCGGCTCCCGCTGCTGCACCAGGTGCAGGGCCGTGACGCGGGCCGCGCCGAGCAGGGCGCGCTCGGCCCGCTCGGTCAGCGGCGTGCCGCCCTCCTGCACCCAGATCGTGCCGAGCGGCTGCTTGCCGGCGTGGATGCCGACCGCGATGCGGCGGCGGATGCCCAGCTCGGGCCGTTCCTCGATGCGGACCACGTCCTCGCCGGAGCGCAGGCGCTGGTAGACGCCCCACTCGCGGAGCATCTTGAGGTACGGCTCCGGTCCCTGCCGGCCCAGGATGGACAGCCGGCGCAGCTCGTCCACCTCGTCGGTGGAGCGGGAGTAGGCGAGCACGCGGCTCGCGGTGTCCTCGATGCTGACGATGCCGCCGGTCAGCGAGGCGATCGTCTGGGCCAGGCCGAACAGGTCGCCGAGCACCTCGCCCGCGCCCGCGTCGGCCGTCACCCGGGCGTTGTGCACCACGCCCCGGGCCAGCGCCTCCAGGTGCTCCCAGCGGACTTCGGGCCGCACCGCCAGCAACGCCACGCCCGCGTCCGCCGCCGCCTGCCGCAGCACCGGCGACGGGGTGTCCACCTTGACCGCCACGGCCGCCGCGCCGCCCGCCCCGGCCGCCCTGACCAGCGGGGCCGCCGCCCGGCCGCGCGCGCCGACGACGAGCGCGAGGTCGCCGTGCCGCACGTCCGGCGTGTCGTCCGGGTCGAGGATGACCACGTCGAGGACGTCGGCCTCCAGCCCGTGCGGCGCGACCTGCACCTCGACCAGCGGATCGCCGAGCGCGATCAGGACCTGCCGCAGGCTCATCTTTTTGTCCAGTTCCACAACGACGGGGGGCCAAGCCTAGACGTGCGGACAACGGGTCGCAGGGTTGGAAGTCCTACCGTGGGGACAACCCCAACCCTGTGGCGAAGGAGCTGCTTGTGGATGCCGTGACCGCGGTCCCCGCACCGGTGAACGAGCCCGTCCTCGGCTACGCGCCCGGCACCCCGGAGCGCGCGCAGCTGCAGGCGAAGCTGGCCGAGCTGGCCAAGGAGCCCGTCGAGCTGACCCTCACCATCGGCGGGGAGCAGCGGGTGGGCGGTGGCGAGCGCTTCGACGTCGTGCAGCCGCACAACCACCGCGCCGTCCTCGGCACGCTGCACGGCGCCACCCGGCAGGACACCCGCGACGCCATCGCGGCGGCCAAGCAGGCCGCGCCCGCGTGGCGCGCGATGTCCTACGACGACCGCGCCGCGATCCTGCTGCGCGCCGCCGACCTGCTCGCGACCAAGTGGCGCGCCACGCTCAACGCGGCCACCATGCTCGGCCAGTCGAAGACCGCGATCCAGGCCGAGATCGACGCCGCCTGCGAGCTGATCGACTTCTGGCGCTTCAACGTCTCCTTCGGCCGGCAGCTGCTGGCCGAGCAGCCGCAGTCCTCCCCCGGCGTGTGGAACCGCACGGACCACCGCCCGCTGGAGGGCTTCGTCTACGCGATCACCCCGTTCAACTTCACCGCCATCGCGGGCAACCTGCCCACCGCGCCCGCCCTCATGGGCAACGTGGTGCTGTGGAAGCCGTCGCCGACGCAGAGCTTCGCCGCGCACCTGACCATGCGGCTGCTCGAGGAGGCGGGCCTGCCGCCCGGCGTGATCAACCTGCTGCCCGGCGACGGCCTGGCCGTGTCCGAGGTCGCGCTGGCCGACCCGGACCTCGCGGGCATCCACTTCACCGGGTCCACCCGCACGTTCCGGCACCTGTGGGGCCAGGTCGGCGCGAACATCGCGAACTACCGGTCCTACCCGCGCATCGTCGGCGAGACCGGCGGCAAGGACTTCGTGCTCGCGCACCCGTCGGCCGACCTCGACGTGCTGCGCACGGCGCTGGTCCGCGGCGCGTTCGAGTACCAGGGCCAGAAGTGCTCGGCCGCGTCCCGTGCCTACCTGCCCCGCTCGGTGTGGAACCGGGTGAAGGACGACTTCCTCGCCGACGTGGAGTCGCTGACCGTGGGCGACGTCACGGACCTGTCGAACTTCATGGGCGCGGTCATCGACCGGCGCTCGTTCGACAAGCTGTCCGGCGTGCTCCGCGCCGCGCACGCGGACGACAGGCTGGAGGTCGTCGCGGGAGGCACGGCCGACGACTCCGAGGGCTTCTTCGTGCGGCCGACCGTGCTGCTGGGCAGCGACCCGGAGCACGAGGTGTTCACCACCGAGTACTTCGGCCCGGTGCTGGCCGTGCACGTCTTCGAGGACTCCGACTACGACACCGTGCTGCGGCAGATGGAGGGCGCCGCGCCGTACGCGCTGACCGGCGCCGTCATCGCGCAGGACCGGGCGGCGATCGTGCACGCGCAGAACGAGCTGCGGTTCGCCGCGGGCAACTTCTACGTCAACGACAAGCCGACCGGCGCGGTCGTGGGCCAGCAGCCGTTCGGCGGTGGCCGGGCGTCGGGCACCAACGACAAGGCGGGCTCGGTGCACAACCTGCTGCGCTGGGTGAGCCCGCGGTCGATCAAGGAGACGTTCGCGGCTCCGACCTCCTACCGCTACCCGCACCAGGGGTGATCATGCTCCGCTCCGCGCTGCTCGCCGCCTCGCGCTCCGGCGCCATCCGCGAGCTGGTCGAACGCACCCCGCTGACCCGGCCGGTGGTCAAGCGCTTCATCTCCGGCGACGACGTGGACGCGGCCGTCGCCACCACCGGCGAGGTGCTGGCCGACGGCCGGTACGTCACCCTCGACCACCTCGGCGAGGACACCCGGGACGCGGCGCAGGCCGACGCCACTGTCGAGGCGTACCTGGACCTGCTGGCCCGGCTGGACCGCGCCGGGCACACCGCGCGGGCCGAGGTGTCGGTGAAGCTGTCCGCGGTGGGCCAGTTCCTGCCCGTGGACGGCGAGAAGATCGCGCTGGAGAACGCCCGCCGCATCTGCGCGGCGGCCGGCGCGGTCGGCACCACGGTCACCCTGGACATGGAGGACCACACCACCACCGATTCCACTTTGGGCATCCTGCGGGAGCTGCGGGTGGACTTCCCGTGGGTGGGGGCGGTGCTCCAGGCGTACCTCAAGCGGACCGAGCAGGACTGCCGCGACCTCGCGCACGCCGGGTCGCGGGTGCGGCTGTGCAAGGGCGCGTACCGGGAACCCGCGTCGGTGGCGTACCAGGACAAGTCCGATGTGGACCGTTCGTACGTGCGGTGCCTGAAGGTGCTGATGGCGGGCGAGGGCTACCCGATGGTCGCCTCGCACGACCCGCGGCTGATCGCCATCGCGGGCGAGCTGGCCGCGGACCGGTCGCCGGACAGCTACGAGTACCAGATGCTGTACGGCATCCGGCCCGACGAGCAGCGCCGCATCGCCGCCGCGGGCAACCGCATGCGCGTCTACGTGCCCTACGGCGACGAGTGGTACGGCTACTTCATGCGGCGGCTGGCCGAGCGGCCCGCGAACGTGGCGTTCTTCCTCCGCTCGCTGGTCACCACGGGTTAGCCGGTTCCGACATCGCGCGCATCCGGGCGCGCGCCGCCTCCGGGTCGGCGTGCGCCCGGACCACCGCGTCCACCGCCTCCTCGGCCCGCATGAACACGTCCGGCGTGGCGTGCGAGTTGCGCAGCACCACCATCGCCCGGTGTGCCAAGGACAGCGCGCGCTCCACGTGCCTGCCCGACTCGGCGCACACCCGCGCGTACAGCGACAACGTGTCGGCGTAACGGGGTTCGGCGGCCAGCTCGTCGGCCGTGTGGGTCAGGTGCCACACGAGCACGGCCAGCCGGGCGCGGCCCGACGCCTCCGGGTCGGACCGGTCGTGCAGCAGCACGGCGGTCCGGTGCAGCGCCACGGCGTACGCGACCGGCGCGGACCGGCTGCGGCCGAGCAGGTCGCGCCGGATGCCGACCACCTGCTCGGCGGCGCGCAGCGCGAGGTGGCCGTGGTCGTGCGCGGCCAGGCTGTCCGCGAGGTCCCGCAACGCCGAGGCGAGCGTGGCCGCGTGCGCGACCGGTGGTCGGTGCGGCAACCGCGGCGCCACCGCCAGCACCTCGTCCACGAGCCTCCGCGCCTCGTCCTCGCGGCCGGCGGCGAGCAGCAGCCGGGCCAGCCTCGACCGCGCGACGGCGTACGGGACCTGGTGGTCGACCGGGTGGCGGACCGCCAGCGGGCGCAGCAGCTCCACCGCCTCCTCGGCGGCGGTGAGGCGCTCCGGGCCGCGCAGCACCTCGACCTGGTCGCCGAGCGCGACCGCCAGGTGGCCGACGGCGTGCGGGTCGCCGTCACGGGCGATCCGGCGGCGCACCAGGACCGCCTCCTCGGCCGCGCGCACGGCGTCGGCGTCGCGTTCGAGCGCGCCCAGCAACGCGCTCAGCCCGCCCAGCGCGCCCGCCAGCTCCGGTTCGAAGTCGCGCGGGTTGGCGCGGGCGAGCCTGCGCAACACCCCGATCGACTCCTCCACCACCGGCACTGCCTCGTCCCGCCTGCCCTGCCCGGACAGCAGGTCGGCGAGCGCGGCGAGCGTGCGGGCGAACTCGGCCTCGTAGCGCGGGTCCGCCTCGGCCACCTCGCGCCACCGGGCCAGCGCGAGCCGCGTGACGCGGGCGGCCTCGTCGGGGCGGCCGGCGTCGAACAGCCGCACCGCGTGGTGGTGGGTGACCTTGGCCAGGTCCACCCGGAACAGCGCCGGGTGCGCGGCGGCGAGGTCGCGGTAGCGGGCGGCGGCCTCGCCGACCGCCGTCAGCGCCTCGTCCCGGCGGCCGACCGCGGCGTACCGCTGGCCGAGCCGGTCGAGCGCGCCGGCCAGGTGCGGCACGCAGTCCTCGTCCTCGGCGGCGGCGACCCGGCACAGCGCCACCGCCTCCTCCGACGTGGCCAGCGCGTCCTCCGGGCGGCCGACGGCGACGTGGCGCAACGCCAGGTCCGCCACCGCGTCGACGAGCGCCGGGCGGTGCTCGACCGGGTCCTCCTCGGCCAGCTCCCGGTACCGGGCGACCTCCTGGCGGGCGGCGGCGAGGGCTTCCTCGTGGAGCCCGGCCAGGGCGGCGCGGGCGGCCAGCACGCCGTGCAGCTCGGCGAGTTCCGGCTTCCCGGCGGTGGCGGCGCGGTGGTCGAGCAGGGTCCGGGTGAGCAGCGCGGGCAGCGGGTCGCCGTGGAACCGGGGGTCGTCGAACACGTGCCGGGCGACGGCCGCGGCCGCCGTCGGCGACTCGACCAGCGCCCGCAGGGTGGCGCAGGTGGCGGTGCGGGCCAGGTCCGGCTCGGCGGTGAACAGCTCCTCGGCGCGGCGGCGGACGTGCGGCCAGCGGTCGGCGGCGCGGAGCAGGGTCTCCAGGGCCTCGGGCGTGCGCGAGGGCGTGATCCGCTCGTCCAGCAGCGTGACGGCCAGCACGTCCTCCGCCAACCGGCCGCGGGTGGGCGGGTTCGGGTCGACGGCGATGAGCCGGCGCACCAGCCCCACCGGGTCGTCGGCGGACGCGCCGTGCACGGCGGCGAGCGCGGCCAGGTGCAGGTCGTGCAGCGTCGGCACGTCCGGCGGCATCACGGTCGGGCAGGGCAGGCCGAGCACGTCGGCGAAGTGGGCGCAGGCGGCGGCGAAGGACGGGCCGTGCTCGTCGGGGCGGGCCTCGACGGCCAGCTCGGCGCAGGGGCAGCCGAAGTCGGCCGCGCGTTGCCGGACCGCGGACCACCACCAACCGGCGTCGCGCGCGACCAGCAGGATCCGGGTCCGGTCGGTGGCCGCCGAGATCAGGTAGCGCAGGTCGTGCCACGGGATGAGATCGGCGTCGTCCACGACGCGGACGGTGGAGCCGGCGGCGAAGTGCACCGCGAGCCGCGTCTTGCCCACCCCGGCCGGGCCGTGCAGGAGCAGCACGGAGAGCACCCCGTCGCCGTCGCGCCACCGGGTCAGGGCGGCCAGCTCCTCGACCCGGCCGTGGAACGGCACCACCGCCCGCCTGGGGTCCAGCAGCTCACCGGGCGAGGGGGTGCGGTCCACCGGCACATCCTGGCCCGCACGCCTCCGCCACGATCGGGTGACCGGCGGCCACCGGGACTGTCGGTGCCGGCGAGCACAATCGGGGACGTGCTCATGGCTCTGGTGTCGGACGGCGGGAACGCGGGGCGGTTGCGCGCGCTCTCCGACGCGGGCGTGCCCGAGGGCCCGGTGGTGCGGACCTCGGACCTGGCGGCGGCGGTGGCCGAGCTGGAGGCGCGGCACCGGCCCCGGTGGGTCTGGGCGGAGACGGCGGAGGTCTACCCGGACCTGCTGGCGCGCGGGGTGCGGGTCGAGCGGTGCCAGGACCTCGCGCACGTGGAGTACCTGCTGCTGGCCTACCAGGGCCGGCACGCCGAGCCGCGCGGGCTGGCCGCGGCGCTGGCCCGGCTGCGCGGGCTGCCCGTGCCGGTCGACCAGGGTCCGCGCAGGCGCGAGTCGCAGCCGACCCTGTTCGAGCCGGAGCAGCAACCGCTGCCCGGCGACGAGGACCCGGTGGACGCGGTCGTCGCCGTGCACGCGGAGCAGCAGCGGCTGGTCGCCACGCTGCCGCACGCGGACCGGCTGCGGCTGCTGTTCGCCGCCGAGTCGGCCAGCGCGCTGGCCGCCGCGGAGATGACGCACTTCGGCCTGCCGTGGCGGGCGGACGTGCACGAGGCGTTGCTGGTCGACGCGCTGGGCCCGCGCCCGGTGAACGGCGCGCGGCCGGCGCGGCTCGCGGAGCTGGCGGACCGGATCACGGCCGCGTTCGGCGGCAAGCCGGTCAACCCCGACCACCCGCCGGGCATCGTGCGCGCGTTCGCGCGGGAGGGCATCGACATCCCGTCGGCGCGGGCGTGGGTGCTCAAGGGCGTCGACCACCCGGCCGTCGAGCCGCTGCTGGAGTACAAGGAACTGGCGCGGCTGTGGGTGGCGCACGGCTGGTCCTGGTTGGACACCTGGGTGGCGGACGGCCGGTTCCGACCGGACTACGTGGTGGGCGGCGTGGTGTCCGGGCGGTGGGCGACGCGCGGCGGCGCGGCGTTGCAGATCCCCCGCACGCTGCGCAAGGCGGTGCGGGCCGACCCGGGGTGGAAGCTGGTGGCGGCGGACGCGGCGCAGCTCGAACCGCGGGTGCTGGCGGCGTTGGCGAACGACCACCGGTTCACCGAGGTCTCCACGGACGACGACCTCTACACCTCGCTCGCGGCGGAGGCGTTCGACGGCGACCGGGCCAAGGCGAAGACCGCCATGCTGTCCGCGATGTACGGCGGCACGGGCGGCAACGCCGGTCCGGCGATGGCGGTGCTGCGCCGCCGGTTCCCCGAGGCGGTCGGGTACGTGGAGGCCGCCGCCCTCGCGGGCGAGCAGGGGCGCGTGGTGCGCTCGCGGCTCGGGCGCACGAGCCCGCCGCCGTCGGAGGCGTGGCACGCCGCGACCGGCGACACCGACGACGGCGAGGACGCGCTGCGGCGGTCCCGGCGCGCGGCGCGGGACTGGGGCCGGTTCACCCGCAACTTCGTGGTGCAGGCCAGCGCGGCGGACTGGACGGCGGCGCTGCTCGGCGCGCTGCGGCGGCGGTTGCACCGGTCGGCGCGCGGCGCGCACCTGGTGTTCTTCCAGCACGACGAGGTGCTGGTGCACTGCCCGGAGGAGCTGGCGGGGGTGGTGTGCGCCGAGGTGACGGCGGCGGGCGAGGAGGCGTCGCGGCTGGTGTTCGGGGCGACCCCGGTCCGGTTCCCGCTCAAGGCCGTGCCGGTGGACAGCTACGCCGACGCCAAGTAGCGGGCTTTTGCGCCGTTCGGTCGCTTGAACGATCATCATGAGAGCGCTCTCATGAGTGCGCGGGCACGGTGTCCGTGCCGAACGCCCAGGACAGTGACAAGGAGGTCACCGCTCATGGAGCCCAGCCGGAGCCGACGACGACGGGTCGTCGCCACCGCCGCCGCACTCATCACCGCCGTGCCGCTCGCGGTCGTCGCGACCCTGTCGGCCAACGCCTCGGTGCCGTCCACCCCGTCGGGCTGGACGTTGCAGTGGAGCGACGACTTCAACGGCGCGGCCAACACGCTGCCGTCGTCCTCGAACTGGATCTTCGACCTCGGCCACGGCTACCCCGGCGGTCCCGGCAACTGGGGCACCGGCGAGATCCAGAACTACACCAACAGCACGAACAACATCAAGCTCGACGGCTCGGGCAACCTGCGCATCACCGCCCTGCGTGACGGCTCGGGCAACTGGACGTCCGCCCGGATCGAGACCCAGCGGTCGAACTTCCGGCCGCCGGCGGGCGGCAAGCTCGCCATCGAGGGCCGCATCCAGATGCCGAACGTCACCGGCCAGGCCGCGCTCGGCTACTGGCCCGCGTTCTGGGCGCTCGGCTCGCCGTACCGGGGCAACTACTGGAACTGGCCCGCCATCGGCGAGTTCGACATCATGGAGAACGTCAACGGCATCAACTCCGTGTGGGGCGTGCTGCACTGCGGCGTGAACCCCGGCGGGCCGTGCAACGAGACCAACGGCCTGGGCGCGAGCCGCGCGTGCCCCGGCTCGACGTGCCAGTCCGCGTTCCACACCTACCGGTTCGAGTGGGACGACAGCAGCTCGCCCAAGGCGTTGCGCTGGTACGTGGACGGCCAGCAGTTCCACAGCGTCACCCAGAACCAGATGGACGCGACCACGTGGAACAACATGACCGGCCACGCGGGCTACTTCCTGCTGCTGAACCTCGCCATGGGCGGGGCGTTCCCCAACGGCGTCGCGGGCTTCGGCACGCCGACCTCGGCGACCCAGTCCGGTCACTCGCTGGTGGTGGACTACGTGGCGGTGTGGACCGCGGGCGGCGGCACGCAGCCCACCACCACGACCACCACCAACCCTCCCGGCGGCAGCGGGTGGGACGCGTTCAGCGACATCCAGGCCGAGCAGGCCACGTCGCGGTCCGGCGGCACGATCGTGTCCGGTGACGGCGGCCAGGCGGTGGCGCAGTTGGCCAACGGCAACTCGCTGCGGTTCTCCGGCGTCCGGTTCGGCTCGCGCACCGCGACCCAGTTCGTCGCCCGGGCCGCGTCCGGCGCGACCGGCGGGGTGAGCGGCCTGGTCGAGGTGCGGCTGGACAGCCCGACCGCCGCGCCGATCGGCAGCTTCGCCATCGCCGACACCGGCGGCTGGCAGAGCTGGCGCACGGTGCCCGCGAACATCTCGGGCGTCACCGGCACGCACGACGTCTACATCACGTTCACCAGCGGCCAGCCCGCCCCGTACGTGAGCCTGAACTGGATCCGCTTCGGCACGTGAGAGCCCGTGGCGGGGGGCGCCCGCCCCCGCCCTGGGCGGCCCCCCCCCACCCAACGCGGGGTGTTAGCGGGAAGCCCCGTGCCCCCGGTGGGGGGGGGGTGGCGCCCG
>NZ_JBHYXZ010000008.1:80037-85903 GCF_042752395.1 Actinosynnema sp. NPDC059335
CCGCGCGCGCGCCCCCGCGGTGGTGTCTGCGAGCGCGGTGGCGTGGGCCCGCGGGGGCGGGGGGCGGCCGCCCCCCCCCCCCCCCCGCCGCCCCCCCCCCCCACTACCATCGGCGGGGTGTACGCGGAACGCCCGTTCCCCGGTCTGGCGTGCGTCTGGCGCCGGACCGCGACGTCGGACGCCCCGACCCTGGTGGTGCCCGACGGGTGCACGGACATCATCTACGCGGCCGGCGCCGGCGCGGTATTCGTGGCCGGTCCCGACACGGTCGGGCACCTGACGGCCCTCGGCCCGGGCACGGTGTTCGGCGTGCGGTTCGGTCCCGGCGTGGGGCCGGCGGCGTTCGGCGTGCCGGGGGTGGAGCTGCGCGACCAGCGCGTGCCGCTGGCCGAGCTGTGGGGGCCGTCGGCCCGCCTGGAGGACGCCCTGGGCACTGCCGACGACCCGTGCGACGTGCTGGCGGCGGCCGCGCTGGACCGGCTGCGGGAAACGCCGCCCGCGCCCCTGGTGCGCGCGATCGCGTCGGCCGTGTCCTCGACCAGCGTCGGCGACCTGGCCTCCGACCTGGGCCTGAGCGAACGGCAACTGCACCGGCGCAGCCTGGCCGCGTTCGGCTACGGGCCCAAGGTGCTGCACCGGGTGCTGCGGTTCGACCGGGCGGTCAAGCTGGCGTGGGCCGGGGTGCCCTTCGCCGACATCGCCCACCGCACCGGGTACGCGGACCAGGCGCACCTGTCGCGCGAGGTGCGCGACCTGGCCGGCGTGCCGCTGGGTCAGCTGATCCGGTCGTAGGCGCGCAGCGCCAGCAATGCCTCGATGGTGACGATGGGCCGCCACTCGTAGGTCGTCACGGGCGTCCACGCGGCCCACGGGAACGTCCACCCGCCGTCGTCCTGCTGCGCGGCGGCCACCGCGTCGAGGTCCGCGCCGATCTCCTCGTCGCTGAACCAGCGGCGGGCCAGGCTGTCGGGCGTCGGCGCGTACTGGTGCGGCTTGTGCGTCTCCCCCGCCGCGTACCCCTCGTGGGCCCTCCCGTCGCCGAGGTCCACCAACCCCTGCTCGCGCACCAGCGCGCCGAGCCGTTCGGCCTCCCGCTCCGCCCGCGGCCGGTCGGGCACGTGGTCGAGGAAGCGGGCGCAGGCGTTCACCTCGTACGGGTGCGACGTGGTCAGCCCGGCGATGCGCCGCCAACAGAACTCGGTCGCCCCGTCCAGCCACGGGTGCTCGACGCCCATCCGGTGCAGGGCGCTCGCCAGCAACGCCGTGACCAGCAGGTCGCTCTCGCCGGAGGGCTGCCACCACGGGGCCCGCGCGCCGGGCGTGTCCAGGCAGTTCGGCACCGCGCCGTCCGGGTTGGCGATCGTGGCCAGGAAGTCGCACGCCGGGTGCGCGTGCTCGGTCCAGCCCACCTCCGCGAGCAGCGACAACGCGGTGTAGGTGTGCAGCGGCTGGCTGTCCGGCCCGCGCCCGTCGGGTTCCAGCGCGTGCCCGAACCCGCCGTCGTCGTTGCGGTAGGCCAGCACCGCCGTCGCCACGGCGTCACCGGACCCGCCCTCGAAGAGGTGCAGGAACCGCCGTTGTTCGAGGACCCGCGCGTTGAGCCGGATGAAGGAACGAGCTGCTTCGATCATGCGCTCGACGGTAGGCCCGACCGCACTACCGCGTCTTGAACGAATCGGACGCCGTTCCCCGGAAGGAGTAACCGTTCCGGAAGCCCCGACGGGGCGAGGACCCTGTGCCATCATCACTTCCGGTAGTTCGGCGTGAGGGGAGCGCGACGATGGTGGACGCCGGGGGTGGCGGTCTCATCGGCAAGATCGGGTTCGTGGCGGACACGGTGTCCGCCGGCCCGGCGGGTTCCGGTCTCGTGGCAGGTCAGACGCACTTCACCGTCGACCTGGCACAGGCGCAGAAGCTGATCGACGGCCTGGCCGACGCCCGCGACCGGCTGCAGAGCCTCTACGACCAGGCGTGGACCTTCACGATCTCCGGAGGGCCCGGCAACGATCCCTACAGCGAGTCGGCGGCGACGACGATCGCCCAGACCGCCGGCGGTGATCCCGGTGGCTACGGGTGGGCGAGCCTGAAGGCGATCGAAGCCCTCAACCGTACGATCCAGAGCATCCAAGCCTCCCTGGACAACTACAAGGGCCAGGAGCAGGCGAACACCGACGCCTTCAGGGGCGGGGGGAATCAGGCGTGAGGCGAGCAGCGCTGGTGATCGTGTCCGCGGCGGCCTTCCTGGTCGCGTCGGGGTGCACGACCAAGGACGACGGCACCCCGACACCGGTCGACAGCACGGGCACCACCGCGGCGGGGGCCACCACGACCTCGGCGGCGACGGGGGACGTCCCGGCCATCACCGGGCCGGAACTGGACCTCGCCAAGTTCAGCGGCCCGTGCGCGGCGCTGAAGGCCGACCAGCTCTCCGCCCGGGGGGTGACGAAGGCCGGCACCGAACGCCCGGACCCGGCGGGCACGGCCTGCCAGTGGTACCCGGACGACCGCGCGCTCGGCACGAGCTTCGTCTTCGTGGTGCTGGACAAGGGCAAGGGCTTGAACGGCGTCTACGCCAACCGGGAGGACCTCCCGGTGTTCGAGCCGACCCAGGTCGCCGGGTACCCCGCGGTCAACAGCGACCTGACCGACGCGGCCCACGGCGCGTGCTCGACCGCCGTCGGCGTGGCCGAGGGCAAGGGCTTCGCGGTGCAGGTCCGCGTCAACGACAAGAAGCTGCCCGAGTACACCGAACCGTGTTCCGTGTCCAGCGAGATCGCGGAGACCGTGATCGGGAACCTGAAGGGGTAGGACGTGGCCGTCGACAGCGATGCCCAGGGTCTGCTCAACATGTGCGTGGCCCCGGAAGCGATCTACGGCTGGTTCCACGAGGGCAGGGGACCCGAGCAGACCACGGACGCCAGTCGTGAGACCTGGCTCGGGATCGCCGCCGGGCACGGCGAGATCGCCGAGCTGATCAACGCGGCGGTCCGGGCGTCCGGCGCGGTCTGGGAGGGCGCCGCCGGCGACGCGGCCCGCTCCAACACCACGCCGCTGGCGAGCTGGTCGGAGGTGACCGGCGACCTGGCCACGTCGGCGGGCGACAACACCGGCGAGATCAGCCGCGCGTTCCGCGAGGCCAAGGGCAGCCTGCGGGAACCCGTCCAGGTGCCCGACAAGCCCTGGTACAACGACGCGATCCCGTGGAACACCGACTACGACGACGCGGTCGAGCAGAGCCAGGAGGTCAACTCGCACAACCTCCAGGTGCTGAACACCTACGGCAGCGCCACGACGTCGGCCGGCAACTCGATGCCGTACTTCCCCGAGCCCGACGAGATCACCGGGAACGTCGAGCAGGAGAAGACCGTCATCCCGCCGCCCAAGCCCGGCCGGGAAGGCGAGGACGAGACCGGCACCGGCAAGGGCGCCGACGACGGCACGACCGATCGCACCGGCACCGGCACGACCAAGCCCTCGTGGACCGAGCCGCCGCAGGTCACGCCGCCGGGCACGACCACCGACAACACGACCCGACCGTCGTGGGTCCAGCCGGATCCCCAACGGCCCCAGCCGGACATCGGCTACCGGCCGCCGGAGCTGCCGAAGGACCGGCTGCCGCAGGACCCCCGGCTGCCCTACGACCCGCGGCTGCCGTACGACCCCCGCAACCCGAACGACCCGCGCAACCCCAACAACCCGCGCAACCGGGTCCCGGGCGTGCCCGGCGGACCGGGTGTGCCCGGCGGCGGCCGTCCCGGCATGCCCGGCGGCGGCGGTGGTGGCGGAGGCGGCCTCGGCGCGGGGCGCATGCCCGGCATGGGCGGGCCCGGCGGCGGCGGTCCCGGCGGGGCGTTCGGACCCGGCGGGGCGTCCGGCGCGCTGGGGCCGAACGAGGGTCGCGGCGGCTTCGGGCCCGGTGGTTCCGGTGGGTTCGGGCCCGGCGGCTCGGCCGGCGCGCGTGGCGGTCCCGGCGCGGCCGGGATGGGCGCGGGCATGGGGGCCGGCGGCGCACGTGGTCAGGGCGACGAGGACAAGGAGCACAAGTCCGCGTCGTACCTGCAGGAGACCGAGGACATCTTCGGCGACGGGACGCTGGTGGCACCGCCCGTCATCGGGGAGTGAGGCGAAGTGCTGCGCACCAGGGTGGCCGTCCCGGTCGTCGCGCTCTACAACGCGTGGCAGGCGGAGGGCCTGCCGACGCTGCACAACGCGCTGCTGACGCAGGTCGAGTTCGACCGCGGCCGGCTGGCCGAGGGCGACGTCACCGGGCTGGCCGACCTCGCCCGCCGCGGTTGGGACGAGCTGGAACGGCTCGGCCTCGCCCGCGGCAGGCAGGTGCACGCCGACCTCGCCCGGTCGCTGCGCCTGATCGCCGAGGCGGGCGTCGAGTACTACGCGTTCTTCAACCAGGGCGACGACGCGACGCGCACCGCCCTGGTGGCGCAGTCCGGTGACGACGCGTTGCGCGTCGTGCTGCGGGCGGACCGGCACTTCGTGCTCGAACCGGTCCGGGCCGAGGACGCGGTGCCGTCCCTGGTGTCCGTGCTGCCCGAGGCCAAGCCGGGGCGCGGCCCCGTGCTCTCGCTGCCCGCGGACGCGCTGCACGACAAGCCGCGCCAACCCCGGCCGGACGAGGACGGCGGGTCGTTCCTGCACGCGAGCAGGCCGACCGGCGGGCACGCGGCCGAGGTGGAGCAGTTGCGCAGGCTGCTGGCCGAGCGGCGCACCGGCGGCGGCCAGCTCTACGCCGCGCGCCGGGACCGGTTCGGGCGCAAGCACCGGTGCGCCGCGCCGTTGACGTACTTCGACACGGTCGGCGGCCGGTACCTGTCGGCGAAGGCGACCGGCGGCGACGGCACGCCGTGGATCACCGTGCAGCCGGCCGACTTCGCCACCGTGCAGCACCGGTTGCGGCAGCTCAGCGCCGACGCAGCACCTCGCGGTTGAGTTCGGCCGGGCTGCGGTGCCCGGACAGGCCGAGGGTCAGGTCGAAGTCGGCGAGCAGGCCCCGCAGCACGTGCCGGACGCCGACCTGGCCGCCGTGCGCGAGGCCGTAGGCGAACGGGCGGCCGACGAGCACGGCCTTCGCGCCCAGCGCCAACGCCTTGACGATGTCCGCGCCACTGCGGATGCCGGAGTCGAACAGCACCTCGACCCGCTCGCCGACCGCGTCGGCGATCTCCGGCAGCACCTCCAGCGACCCGACCGCGCCGTCCACCTGCCGCCCGCCGTGGTTGGACACGACGATGCCGTCCATGCCGGCGTCCGCGGCCTTGCGCGCGTCGTCCACGTGCTGGATGCCCTTGAGCACGATCGGCCCGTCCCAGTGCTCGCGCAGGAACGACAACTGGTCCCACGACCGGTCCGCGCCGGTGAACAGCTGCACCCACCGCAGGATCGCCATCGGCCGGTCCTGCTCGGGCGGCGCGGCGAGCCCGGCCCGGAACGCCGGGTCGGAGAACGGGATCGCCGTGCCGACGCCGCGCAGGAACGGCAGGTACGACTGGTCGAGGTCGTGCGGCCGCCAGGCCAGCGTCCACGTGTCGAGCGTGACGACGAGGACCGTGTACCCGGCCTTGCGCGCCCGGTCCAGGATGCTCGCCGCCACGTCCGGGTCGTTGGGCCAGTAGAGCTGGAACCAGCGCGCGGCGTCACCGGCGGCCTCCGCGACCTCCTCGATCGTGTGCGAGGACGCCGTGGACAGCACGAACGGCACCCCCAACTCCGCCGCCGCCCGCGCGGTCGCCAGCTCGCCGTGGGGGGGGCGGTGTGTCGGACCCCCCCCCCCCCCCCGCCCCCCCCCCCCCGGGCCGGGAGCGGCGGCGCCACCAGGGCCCACGGGGGCCTGTGGGGGGGCGGGGTGTGA
>NZ_JBHYXZ010000008.1:85913-104700 GCF_042752395.1 Actinosynnema sp. NPDC059335
GGTGCAGGATGGACTGCACCCCGACCGGCGCGAGCAACACCGGCGCGGGCATGTCCGTGCCGAGCAACGACGTGCCGAGGTGCCGTTCGGTGGCGTCGGTGAGCATCCGCGGCACGATCCGCCAGTCGTCGAACGCCTCCCGGTTCGCCCGCGCCGTCGCCCCACCACCGGCCGCGCCCGCCACGTACCAGAACGGCCCCGGCCCGAGCCGCTCCCGGGCGGACGCCTCCAACCCCTCCGGGTCGGTGGTGAACGGCGGCACGGTCCCCGCCAGCCCTTGCAGGTAGATCTCGTTCTGGTACGCGGCGAATCCGGTCATGTGCACACCTTGCTACACGACCGGCCGTTTCGGCAGGAGCCGCGTGAGCCGGTCCGACCGCGGACCGACCGCGGCCGGTGTGTCGGTTGTGGACGGCCACGCGGACGGCGACCGCGTGCTCATCGGCGGCGGCCCTCCAGGACGATCGCCACCGGTGCGGCGGTCAGCACGGTCGAGATCGTGCCCGCGACCAGGCCGATCAGCAGCGCGGTGGAGAAGTCGGCCAGCGAGCCGTCGCCGAGCACCAGCAGCGCCGCCAGGACGAACAGCACGCCGATGCCCGTGTTCACGGTGCGCGGCAGGGTTTGCAGCACCGCCGAACTCATCACGTCGGGGAACGGCGCACGCGTCCGCCGCAGCTCGCGCACCCGGTCGAACACCACCACCGAGTCGTTCACCGAGTAGCCGATCACGGTGAGCAGCGCGGCCAGGAACACCGCGTCGGCGGTCTTGCCCAGCCACGCGAACGCGCCGACGAGCACGACCACGTCCGTCACCAGCGCCACCACGGTGGCCACGCCGAGCCGCCAGTCGAACCGCACGGCGAGGTAGACGAGCTGCGCGGCCACCGCGATGGCCAGCGCGATCAGCGCGTTGCGCCGCAGCTCCGAACCCAGGCTGGGGCCGATCAGCTCGTTGCTGACCTGCTCCGCCCCGCCCGTCGCGCGGTCGACGGCCTCGCCGAGCCTGGTCGCGGCGGCCGAGTCGATCGGGCCGGTGCGCACCGAGAGGCCGTCGGAGCCCGACGTCACCACCACCGCGTCGCCGAACCCGGCGGACGCCAGCTCGGCCCGCACCCGGCCGGTGTCCACCGACGCCGCGGTGAACTCCAGCATCCGCCCGCCGGTGAACTCCACGCCCAGCTCCAGCCCGCGCACGAACAACCCGCCGATGGCCGCGAGCACCACGACGCCGGCCACGAGGAGCCAGCGCCGGGGCCGCCGGTACAGCTCGATCCCCCGCTGCGTCAGCCAGGTCCGCACCCGGCCCAACGAGTGCAGCCCGCTCCACCGGGGCCGCCGTTCCAGGACCGGCATGACGAGCCGCAGCAGCACCCGGCTCAGCACCAACGCGCTGAACAGCGACGCGATCACACCGATCGACAGCGTGACGCCGAACCCCTTGACCGGGCCGGTGGCCAACCAGAACAGCAGGCCCGCGGCCAGCAGCGTGGTGACGTTCGAGTCCGCGACCGCGCTCAACGCGCCGCGGAACCCCTCGTCCACCGAGCGGGGCAAGCGTTTGCGCCGCGCGAACTCCTCCCGTGACCGCTCGAACACCAGCACGTTGGCGTCCACCGCCATGCCGATGGCGAGCACGAACCCGGCCAACCCCGGCAACGTCAACGTCGCCCCGATCGCCAGCATCGCCGCGTACGCGACGGCCGCGTAGCCGACCAGGGCGACCACGGCCACGAGCCCGGCCAGCCGGTAGACGAACAGCAGGAACAGCCCGGTCAGCGCCACGCCGATGACCGCCGCGCGGGCGCTGGCCTCGATCGCCTCCGCGCCGAGCGTCGGGCCGACGGTCCGCTGCTCCACCACCTCGACCGGCACGGGCAGCGCGCCGGACCGGATCACCAGCGCCAGCTCCTCGGCCTCGGCCTGGCTGAACCGCCCGGTGATCTGGGTGCTGCCGCCGATCATGCCGGTGCCGCAGGCGACGGACGGGTCGACCTGCGGCGCGGACACGACCTCGTCGTCCAGCACGAACGCCACCCGCCGCTTCGGGTCGCCCGGCGGCGAGCACGCCGCCTCGGCGGTCACCCGCTGCCACGCGCGCGGCGCGTCGCCCTGGAAGTCGACACCGACGACGTAGCCGACGCCCTGCGCGTTGGGCGTGGCGCGGGCGTCCTCGATGCCCTCGCCGGTCATCACGACCTCGCCCAGGCCGACCGAGTCGCCCTCGGGCGTGGGCACGTCGCCGACTCCGGTGACCGGCTGCACGCGCAACTGCGCCGTGCGGCCGAGCACTTCGATGGCCTCGGTCGGATCCTGCACGCCGGGCAGCTCCACCACGATGCGGTGGTCGCCGGAGCGGGCCAGCACGGGTTCGGCCACGCCCAGCTCGTCGACGCGGCGGCGCAGCACCTCCATCGCGCGGTCGGTGGCGTCGGAGGTGGCTTCGGACGGGGTTTCCAGCACGATCTGGGTGCCGCCTCGCAGGTCGAGGCCGAGGCGCGGTTGGACGGTGAGCAGGGTGAACGCGGACGCGGCGAGCACGCCGAGGGCCAGGAGCCCGCGGACGATCAACGCTCGCCGCGCGTCGGGGCGCGGCATGGTGGAGGGACCTCCGGGTGAGGTGAACGGTGGGGGTTCAGCTACCGGAGGTCGGGGGTGGCGCGCGCTCGCCGAGCGGCGCCTGGCCGGCGTGCTCGGGCGTGGCGTGGGTGGGGTCGAGGACGTCCACCCGCACCGGCGGCGCGGGCGGGACGTGCACCGCGGGCTGGACGCCGTCCAGCGGCTGGCCCAGGTGGACCTGCACGGGGTGCGCGGTGGTGGTGCGCGCGGCCGTGCCGGGCAGGTGGGCCGCGTCCACCGTCGAGGAGACGGCGGCGACCACCTCGACGGGGGTGGCGGGGCCGGGTCCGGACACGACGAAACCCGCGATCAACGCGAGGATCGCGAGCAGCGCGCGCCGGGTCATCGGACTCCTTCCCCGCACCAGGCTACCGACCGCCGCCCAGGACGACGACGGTTCCGCCGAGCAGCGCGCACAGCCAGGCGATCACCAACGGCTGCATCGTCGTCGCGCCGAGCAGCAGCGCCACCGCCCACCCGAGCAGCACCACCGCGGACAGCCCGAACATCGTCGCCACCACGGCGACCTGGGGCCGGTGCGCGGGCAGGCGGACCACCGCCCGCCGCACCGCGCGCGGCGCCCGGAGCGACGCCGCGCCCACGACCACCAGGCAGCCGACCACGAGCAGGGCGGCGAACCAGCCGAGCGCGGGCGTCGGCTTGGGCATGCCCGCGAGCAGCAGGAGCAGCCCGCCGGCGACCAGCAGCGCGGCGACCCTGGACAACGCGGGCCAGAGCACGGCGTGCGCGGCGGTCAGCGCCTCGCCGGACGGCGGCGGGATGGGCGCGCCGCCGCGCTTGCGCCGCACCGTCGCCAGGTTGGCGCGGACGTCGTCCGCGTCGGGGTCCAGGCGCAACGCGGTGCGGTAGGCGCGTTCGGCGACGCCCCAGTCGCGCACGCGCAGCGCCGCGTCGCCGAGCACCTGGAACGCGCGGGCCTCGGTCGGCGCGAGGCGCGTCGCCTCCCGGGCGACGGCCACGGCCTCTTGCCGCCCGTCGGGGCTGTTCGCCAGCACCTCGGCGAGCACCACCTGGCACCGCCAGTCGCCCGCCTTGCGCCGCACGCACTCCCGCGCCGCGACCACCGCCTCGACGTGCCGGCCCAGCTCGCTCAACGCCAACGCGGTCAGCCGCTGCGCCCACGCCGGGTCGCCGTCGAGCACCAGGGCGCGCTTCGCCGCGTCCAGCGCGGGGTCGGGCTCGCCCGCGTCGAGGTGCGCGGCGGCCAGCCGGCACCACGCCTCGCCGTGCAGGGGGTTGACCAGGAGCGCCGGCCGGAGCAGCTCGATCGCCCGGCGCGGCAGCCCCCGGGCGGTCAGCTCGGCGGCACGGACCACGACCGCGGCGATCGGCTCGGACATCGCACCTCCCGGACCAGTGTGACAGCCCGGGAGATCGTCTCCGCCGAGGTGGCGGGCCGTCCCCGAGCCGGCCCGCCACCCCCTCCCCCTCAGGCGGCGGCCAGCTCGCGCACCGCGCGGTGCGCGTCCTCCAGCGAGGCGACGGCCTGCTCGCGGAACTGCGCGAGCTGCGGCGCGGTGTGCGCCATGGTCAGCTCGGCGTGCACGAACTCCAGGTCGCGGTCGAGGCCGATCATGCCGAGGGCGGCCCGCAGGTAGGGCTCCTGGAAGTCGAACGCGTGCCGCGGCGTGCCGGGCGCGTAGGAGCCGCCCCGGGCGGTCACCACCACGACGCGCTTGCCGGTCAGCGGGCCCTCGCCCGTCGCCTGGTCGACGAACAGCTCCGGCACCATGATCCAGTCCAGCCACGCCTTGAGGCTCGACGGGACGCCGTAGTTGTACATCGGCACGCCCAGCAGCAGGGTGTCCGCGGCCTTCACCTCGGCCACCAGCAGCCGCTCCAGCGGGCGGTCCGCCTCGGTCCCCCGCGTCGCGAGCGACGCCGGGTCCACGTGCGGCAGCGGGTCGGCCGCCAGGTCGCGGTAGGTGACCCCGCCGTCCGGGTGCGCGGCCCGCCACGCGTCCGCGAAACCCCTCGTGACCTCGCGCGACACCGAGCCCTCGAAGCGCAGGCTCGTGTCGATGTGCAGCAGGTGGGACATTGTTCCTCCCCAAGAAGTTCTTGGTTCAGAACATATGACCGGAGTAGTTCCGCGTCAAGATATTCCCAGATCAGAATATCTCACACCTCGCGTATGCTCGGGGGTATGGACCACCCCGCCGACCCCGGCTGCACGAGCCGCGCGGGCCTCAACTGGCTGCTGCACCGCGCGGCGCAGAAGCTGGGCGCGGTCGCCCAGGAGGCGGCGGGCCGCCACGGCATCACCACGCGCGGGCAGATCGTGCTGACCGCCCTGGCCAGCGAGGAGTTCCGGCGCACCCAGCTCGCCCTCGGGCACGCGCTCGGGCTGGACAAGACCACCCTCACCGCGGAGTTGGACCGGCTGGAACGCGCGGGCCTGATCGTGCGCAAGCCGGACCCGACCGACCGGCGGGTGCGCGTGCCCGTGATCACCGAGCAGGGCCGGGCCGTGCAGTGCGCGGTCGAGGAGCTGCACGCCCAGGTGGAGCGCGAGTTCACCGCGGACCTGACGCCGGACGAGGCCCGCGGCCTGCACGAGCTGCTCCAGCGCCTGATCGCCTCGGACCACCGGCCGGACAGCGGCTCCTGCCTGTAAGGGCACCGAACACCGCCCGAACATCACGATCCGTTGCGGTTCCGGCCCATTTCTCACCCTTCCAGGTGACTGCGGCGACGCACGCGTGCGAGGCTAACGACAGCTCGGCGCGATCGCCCGGCGGAAGTCCCGTCATGGCACCAACCCCCGTGCGTCTCCCCACCGCGAGCGCCCGGACTGGTCCGAGCACCCGTGTCGAGACCCTGGAGGGCAAGGGCAGTGAACACAGGCAAGGAGTGGCAGATCTCCTGCCGCGACATCGCGTCGCGCCGACGTGACATGACCGTCTTCGTCAGCCAGGGCCACGTCGTGGTGACCGTGCCGCCGGGCGAGGCGGCCGTGCTGACGCCGCTGGAGGTGGGGCGCCTGCGCGCGGCCCTGCGCGACGCCGTGGTGAACGCGTCCGGCACCCCGGAGATCTGATCGCGGGGTCGCCGATTTCACCCCGCACTCTTCCTACTCACGGGTAGGTAATGTCAGTATCGAACCCGTGAGCACCTACTTCGCCAGGCCGGGCGACCCCGCGTCGCCGCTCGACGCCGACCGGGACCGCCCGGCGACCCCGCGGGTGGCGCGGTGAGGCGGGCGCTGGGCGTGCTGCGCGCCCTGGTCACGCTCGTGCGCGCCGGCGTCGTGCGGCCGATGGGTCCGGGACGGCTGCTCGGCGTGCTGGACGCCTACCTCAAGTGGGACATCACGGTGGCGTTCGGGTTCGCCACCGGCGCGGCTCGGCACCCCGACCGACCCGCGATCATCGACGACGCGGGCGCGCTCACGTACGCCGAGGTCGAGGAGCGCACCACCCGGCTCGCGCACGGCCTGCACGACCTCGGCGTGCGGGCGGGCTCGAAGGTCGCGGTGCTGTGCCGCAACCACCGCGGGTTCGTCGAGACGGTGGCGGCCTGCGTGAAGCTCGGCGCGCACACCGTGCTGCTCAACACGGGGTTGAGCGCGGGGCAGATCACCGCCGTGCTGCGCGAGCAGGACGTCTCCGTGGTCGTCGCGGACACCGAGTTCCGCGGCCTGCTGACCCACGCGCCGCGCAAGGTCCGCCGGGTCATCGCGTGGGTGGAGGGCACGACCAGGAGCAAGACGCTGGAGCAGCTCATCGCGGGCTCCCCCGCCACGCCGCTGCCCGGCCGGCCGCCGCGCGGCCGGATGATCGTGCTGACCTCCGGCACCACCGGCGCGCCCAAGGGCGCCCGGCGGCCGGAACCGGCGAGCCTCACGCCCGCCGCCGCGCTGCTCTCGCGCATCCCGCTCCGGGCGGGCGACCGGTTCTCCGTGCCCGCGCCGCTGTTCCACACCTGGGGCCTGGCCGCGTTCCAGATCGGGCTCGTGCTCGGCGCGACGTTCGTGCTGCGCCGCCGGTTCGACCCGGCGCTCGTCCTCGCCGACGCGCGCGAGCACCGCGCCGACGCGGTGTTCGTCGTGCCCGTGATGCTGCAACGCGTGCTGGAGCTGCCCGAACGCCCGCACCTGCCGGGGCTGCGCGTGATCGCGTCCAGCGGCTCGGCGCTGCCGCCCCCGGTGGCGCGCCGGTGCCTGGCGGAGTTCGGCCCCGTCCTCTACAACCTCTACGGCTCCACCGAGGTGTCGTGGGTGAGCATCGCCCGCCCCGACGAGCTGGCGCGCCACCCCGACACGGCGGGCCGGCCGCCGCACGGCACCCGGCTCGCGATCCTGGACGACGACGGCGCCCCGGTGCCCGCGGGCGTCACCGGCCGCATCTTCGTGGCCAACGACATGCTCTTCGACGGCTACACCAACGGCGCGGGCAAGGAGGTCCGCGACGGCCTGATGTCCACCGGCGACGTCGGCCACCGCGACGCGGACGGCCTGCTGTTCGTCTCCGGCCGCGACGACGAGATGATCGTCTCCGGCGGCGAGAACGTGTACCCGCGCGAGGTCGAGGACCTGCTCGCGGGCCTGGCCGGGGTGCGGGAGGTGGCCGTGGTCGGCGTGCCGGACGAGCGGTTCGGCCAACGGCTCGCCGCGTACGTGGTGTGCGACGAGCCCGGAGCGCTGGACGAGGACGCCGTGCGCGAGCACGTGCGCGCCAACCTGGCCAGGTTCTCCGTGCCGCGGGAGGTGGTCTTCCTCGACGCCCTGCCCCGCAACGAGACGGGAAAGGTGCTGAAGCGGGAGCTGCGGTGAGTACCGTCGGCCGTGCGGCAGTCCGGCAGCGGCGCACGGGGGCGACCACACGATGACCATTCCGGTCCAGCGAGCGGCCGATCCGCGCGAGGCCGCCGTCACGAACCTGCGCGAGGCCCGGATGGCGCTGGACGAGGGACGTCCCGGCGACGCGCTGGAGGCCGCGGAGAAGGCGGTGGCCGCGTTCTCGTGGCTGGACGACGCGGAAGGCGTGGCGCACAGCGTGCTGGTCCAGTCCGTGGCGCTGGGCAAGCGCGGCCTGCTGCCCGGCGCGCTGGACACCATCGACCGGGTCGGGGCCATCGCGGCGGCGAACCGGCACGTCGGGTTGCAGGCGTGGTGCGGGTTCGCGCAGGCCGTGGTGGAGCTGCGGCTGGACTCGCGGGAGCGGTCGCTGCACTCGCTGGCGCGCGCCCTGGGCCTGGCCGAGCTGACCAAGGACGTCGAGCTGATCGGCTCGATCCTGTTCGAGCAGGCGAACGTCCTGCGCACCCAGTACCACGAGCACTGCCTGGCGCGGTCGGCGGCGAGCCGGTGCAGCCTGGACGGCGAACCGTGCACGCGCAAGCTGCGGCGGGCCGAGGAACTGTGCGCGCAGGCCCGGGACCGGTGGAAGCACCTGGACCAGCCGCTGCGGATGGCCCGGCTGAACCTGCTGCTCACGCACGTGCGGCTGGACCTCGGCGAGGTGGACCGGGCGCTGCGCTCGTGCCAGCGGGCCGACCGGCTGCTGGCCGGGCAGGACCGGCCCGTGCTGCGGGCCGAGCTGCTGATGGCGCGGGCCCGGATCAGCGGCGTGCGGGAGCGCTACGACGACCAGGTGCGGCTGCTCACGCGGGCGGCGGAGCTGGCGATGGGCGCGCTGGCCCGCGAGGTCGCGGTGCGGGCGCACGGCGCGCTGAGCGTGGCCTTCGAGCGGGCCGGGAAGCTCGACTCGGCGCTGCACCACGCCCGGTCCCAGCTGGAGCAGTACCGGCTGTGGGAGCTGCAGGAAGGTCGTGACCTGCTGCGGATGCGGGAGCACGACCTGTCCGCGCGGCTGGTCGACCAGCTGGCCGAGCGCACGTTCGGGCCGCGGTCGGCGCGGGTGGCGCGGCCGGACCCGCTGCGCAGCTCCGCCACCGCGGAGCAGGACAACCGGCGGATCGCGCGGGCGTTGCGCGCGGGCCTCACCAAGCGGGGCATCGAGGTGCTGCGGCGGGTGGCGGCCGGCGAGAGCACGACGGGCATCGCGGCGGAGCTGGGGCTGTCGCCCAAGACCGTGCAGAACCACCTCCAGCGCATCTACCGGACCATCGGCGTGCGCGACCGGGCGGGCGCGGCGGTGTGGTGGGTGGACCTGGACGAGGAGCCGAGGGCGCGGTCGGCGCGCGACTGAGTCACTTCCCGGTTCCCGGCTCGTTACCGGAAGTGGTGGGATGTCCCCGACGATCGGGGCTCCCGCTCCGGGGGTATTGCCCAACGAGCAGGGGCGGAAGTGGGTGATGACCGTGAGGACCGCCGTGTGCCATGCTCCGCTTGGACGCTCTTCGGCGTCACCCGCGGATCGGGTCCGGCTGCCCCTGCCGACCACGCCGCTACGATCGAAACGGAGTTCGACGATGGTTGTGCACTCCCTGCACAGGATCATGGCCGCGCTCGCCATCTGCGCCGGTCTCGCGGTCGTCGTCGGCGTGCCCACCGCCGTCGCCGTCCAGGGCGAGAGCGCCACGGCCAGGGTGTTCCAGGCGCCGTACAGCGCGCAGCCGTGACCGGGTCGCGCCGTCCCTGACGGCGCCGCGGGTCGGGTTGGCGCACACGCGGGCCCGGCGTTGAGGCACAGTGGACGGCGTGAGCAACGAAGTGTTGCGCCTGCGTGCGCCGCGGCACCAGGTGAGCCGCAAGTCGATCACCCTCTGGACCCTGCACGCGGTGATCGGCTGGGCGGTGCTGCTGGCGCCGCAGGCGGTGGCGCTGCTCTTCGTGGCGTCGCCGTGGCAGGTGACCGCGGCGCTGGCCACGCTCGTGCTGGGCGTCGCGCACACCCTGGTGATGCCGCGGTGGCGGTACCGGGTGCACCGCTGGGAGGCCACCCCGGACGCGGTCTACACGCTGGCCGGCTGGCTGAACCAGGAGTGGCGGATCGCGCCGGTGTCGCGCATCCAGACCGTGGACACCAAGCGCGGCCCGTTGCAGCAGCTGCTCGGCCTGTCCACGGTCACCGTCACCACCGCCTCGGCGGCGGGGCCCGTGCTGATCGAGGGCCTGGAGCACGACGAGGCGGTGCGGCTGGCCGACGAGCTGACCTCGACGACGCAGGCCACGCCGGGTGATGCCACGTGACCACGGAGCTGCCCGCCGCGCCGGAGCACGTCGAGCCGGTGGTGGACTGGCACCGGCTGGACGTGCGCATGCTCATCGTCCGGCCGCTGAACGAGCTGCTCGGCCTGGTGCCGGTGTTCGTCGGCCTGCTCGTGCTGGGCAAGGGCGAGACGTGGCGCATCCTGGTCAGCCTGGGCGTGATCGCCGCGATCGTGCTGTTCGGCCTGCTGCGCTGGCTCACCACCCGGTACCGGATCACCACCGAGCAGGTGGAGATGCACACCGGCCTGGTCGTCCGCAAGCGCCTGGCCGTGCCGCGGGACCGGATCCGCACCGTCGACCTGACCGCGAAGCTCGGGCACCGGCTGTTCGGGCTGTCCGCGATCCGGGTCGGCACGGGGCAGCGCGACCAGCCCGGCGAGGACGGCCTGACGTTGGACGCGGTGTCGTCGGCCGAGGCGGAACGGCTGCGCGTGCTGCTGCTCACCATCGCCAAGGCGGAGGTCCCGGCGACCGGCGCGGCGGCGGAGGAGGAGCGGACCGGCGTCGTGCTGTCCCAGTGGGACAACCGGTGGCTGCGGTACGCGCCGCTGACGTTGTCCGGCCTCGTGGCGGCGGGCGCGCTGTTCGGTTTCGTGGCGAACGTGGTGCGCGAGCTGGACATCGAGGTGTTCGACCCGATGAGCGAGGCCGTGCACTGGGTCGCCGCCCAGCCCCTCGGGCTGACGATCGCCCTGTTCGGCGGCGCGGTGCTGCTGATCGCGACGCTGGGCTCGGTGCTGGTGTACGTGGTGCAGTTCTGGGGCTACCGGCTGACCCGCGAGCCGGACGACACCGTCCGGGTGCGCCGGGGCCTGCTCACCACCCGGTCGGTTTCCGTTGCCGAGCAACGGCTTCGGGGCGTGGAGCTGGTCGAGCCGCTGCTGCTGCGGGCCGGGCGCGGCGCGCACGCCAAGACCGTGACCACGGGCCTGGGGCGCAAGGGCGAGAGCAACCTCCTGCTGCCGCCCGCGCCGGTGGCCGAGGCGCACCGGGTGTCCGCGGCCGTGCTGCGGCAGGAGGAGTCGCCGACGGGGACGCCGCTGCGCCGGCACCCGGTGGCCGCCCTGCGCCGCCGGATGGTGCGCGCCGTCGTGCCGCTGCTGGCACTCGCGGCGGTCCTGGCGTGGTTCGCGCCGAGCTGGACGTGGCAGGTCGTGCTGGCGCTGGTGCCCTTCTCCGCCGCGCTGGGCTGGGACCGCTACCGGTCGCTGGGCCACGCGTTGACCGACCGGTACCTGGTCGCCCGCGCGGGTTCGGCGATCCGGGAGACGGTGGCGCTGCAACGCACCGGCGTCATCGGCTGGCGCGTCTCGCGCTCGTTCTTCCAGCGGCGCGCGGGCCTGGTCACGATCTCGGCCACCACCGCGGCGGGTGACGGGGCGTACCACGTGATCGACGTGGCGGAGGCGGACGGGCTCGCGGTGGCCGACGAGGCCGTGCCGGGTCTGCTGCGCCCGTTCCTCGAACCGTGATCTTGGCTGGATCTCGACCCACTATGGCATTCGAGCCACTGTTCGCGGCGGGGCGGCATCGCCGAAGCTTGCCGTCGTGATCCGCAGCAGGCAGAACTGGGCATGGGTGGTCGCCGGCGTCGCGTTCGTCGCGCTGGTCGGGGCGGCGGCGTTCCGGGCCGCACCGGGCGCGTTGGTGGAACCGCTGCGGCGGGAGTTCGGGTGGTCCACCGGCACGATCGGCTTCGCCGTGTCGGTGAACCTGCTGCTGTTCGGGCTGACCGCGCCGTTCGCCGCGGCCCTGATGGAGCGGCTGGGCGTGCGCAAGGTCGTGGCCTCGGCGCTGACGCTGGTCGCGGTGGGCAGCGGGTTGACCGTGTTCATGTCGACGGCGTGGGAGCTGGTGCTGTTCTGGGGCGTGCTGGTCGGCCTGGGCACCGGGTCGATGGCGCTGGCGTTCGTGGCCACCATCACCGGCCGGTGGTTCGTCCGCCACCGGGGCCTGGTCACCGGCATCCTCACCGCGGGCGGCGCGACGGGCCAGCTGGTGTTCCTGCCGGTGGTGGCGGCGCTGTCGGAGTCGTCCGGCTGGCGCAGCGCGTCGGTCGTGGTGTCCGTCGCGGCCCTCGCGGTCGTGCCGCTGGTGCTGCTGTTCCTCCGCGAGCACCCGGCCGACCTGGGCGTGCCGCCGTACGGCGGGGACGCGGTCGTGCCGGCGCCCGCGCCGACCGGGGGCGCGGCCCGCCGGGCGCTGGGCGCGCTGGCGGGGGCCGCGCGCACCGGCCCGTTCTGGTTCCTGGCGGCGGGCTTCGCGATCTGCGGCGCGACCACGAACGGCCTGGTCGGCACCCACTTCATCCCCGCCGCCCACGACCACGGCATGCCCACCACCACCGCCGCGGGCCTGCTCGCGCTGGTCGGCGTCTTCGACATCGTGGGCACGGTGCTGTCGGGCTGGCTCACCGACCGCGTCGACTCGCGGGTCCTGCTGGCCGTGTACTACGCGCTGCGCGGCGCGTCACTGCTCGTCCTGCCGCAGCTGTTCCACGACTCGGTGCACCCGTCGATGCTCGTGTTCATCATCTTCTACGGCCTGGACTGGGTCGCCACCGTGCCGCCGACCGTCGCCCTGTGCCGCCAGGTCTTCGGCCTGTCCGCCCCGGTCGTCTTCGGCTGGGTCTTCGCCTCGCACCAGATCGGCGCGGCCTTCGCCGCCACCGCCGCCGGCCTCACCCGGGACCACTTCGGCAACTACGCCCCGGCCTGGTACGCGGCCGGCCTGCTCAGCGTCACGGCCGCGTTCCTGTCCCTGAAGGTCAAACCCTCACCGCCGCTTGCGACTGGTCCCGAACAGCCCGCGGGTGATCTCGCGGCCGAGCGCGCTCGCGGCTGATCAACCTCCGCCGGCGAACGGGTTCCGCACGGTCAGGGTCACGAACACGCGACCGTCCTGGAGGTCCTCGGACACCAGCGTCCCGGCGCCGGCGCGCAGGGCCGCCTCGACGATCAGGGCGTCCCAGAACGACAAGGTGTGCCGCTCCTCCAGGTCGCTCGCGGACACGATCAGCAGCGGGTCCGTGTCGACCACGCACCACTCGCCGTAGTCCGCGACGATCCGGCGGGCTTCGGCCTTCGTCATGGGGGGCTTCAGCTTCCGGGTGGCGACGGCGTAGAACTCCTGCAACACCTGGGTGCTCAACGCGCCGGTGCCGTCGGCCCAGAGGCGGCGCAGGAGGTCCCGCGCGATGACGTGCCGGTCGCCCGCGGCCGAGTCGTGGGCGTATACCAGGACATTCGTGTCCACGAAGACACGTCGGGTGTGATCGCTCACCGGTCGTACAGGTCCTCACGGTTCCAGGACAGACCACCGTGGTCCGAGGCGTGGTCGAGTGCCGCCAAGGCGCGCCGCTTGGCCGCCTCGTAACGCTCGTCGGCCGCCGCGAGCACGGTGATCTGGTGCGCCAGCAGGGCACTGAGCGAGGTGCCCTCACGCGCCGCCAACACCTTCGCCTTCTTGATGACCTCGTCATCCAGTTGAAGTGTGACGTTCCGCTTCGACACGACCACAGGATATCACGTGGACCACGTGGGTCCCACGCGCATTCACCGCCGCTTGCGACTGGTCCCGAACAGCCCGCGGGTGATCTCGCGGCCGAGCGCGCTCGCGGCTGAGCGGAGGAACGACTTCACCGCCGTGTTGCCGAGCACCTGCTCCACCACGCCCGGCTCCTCGCGCGCGCGACGGCGTTCGGCCGGCTCCTCCTGCTCCGGGGCCTCCTCGTGCTCCGCGGCCTTCTCGTGCTCGGCGGCCTTCTCGTGCCCAGGGGGAGCCACCTTCGCGGTCAGCTTCTCGTACGCCGACTCGCGGTCCACCGTCTCGGCGTACTTCCCGTGCAGCTCGGACGACGCCGCGGCCTCCTCGATCGCCTCCGGCCCGATCGTGTCCATCAAGGACCGCGGCGCGCGCAACCTCGTCCACGCCACCGGGGTCGGCGCGCCCTTCTCGCTCAGCACCGTCACGACCGCCTCGCCCGTCCCCAACGACGTCAGCGCCCGGTCCAGCTCGTAGTGCGGCGTCGTCGGGTACGTCTTCACCGTCTTCGCCAACGCCGCCTGGTCCTCCGGCGTGAACGCGCGCAACGCGTGCTGCACCCGCGCGCCCAACTGCGACAGCACGGCGTTCGGCACGTCGGTCGGCAACTGCGTGCAGAAGAACACGCCGACGCCCTTGGACCGGATCAGCTTCACCGTCTGGGTGATGCGCTCCAGGAACGCCTTGGACGCGTCCGCGAACAGCAGGTGCGCCTCGTCGAAGAAGAACACCAGCTTCGGCCGGTCCAGGTCGCCCTCCTCCGGCAGCACCTCGAACAGCTCCGCCAGCAACCACATCAGGAACGTGGAGAACAACGCGGGCCGGGCCTGCAGATCCGCCAACTCCAGCAGCGACACCACGCCACGCCCGTCGACCGTGCGCATCAGGTCGCGCGGGTCGAGCTCCGGCTCGCCGAAGAACGTGTCGCCGCCCTGCGCCTCCAGGTTCACCAGCGACCGCAGGATCACCCCGGCCGTCGCCGACGACACCCCGCCCAGGCCCTTCAGGTCCGCCTTGCCCTCGTCGGACGTGAGGTGCGTGATCACCGCGCGCAGGTCCTTGATGTCCAGCAGCGGCAGCCCGCGCGAGTCGGCCCAGTGGAAGATCAGCCCGAGCGTGGACTCCTGGGTGTCGTTCAGCCCGAGCACCTTCGCCAGCAGGATCGGCCCGAAGCTCGTCACGGTCGCCCGCACGGGCACCGCCGCGCCGCCCGTGCCCAGGGACAGGAACTGCACCGGGCACGCCTCCGGCCGCCAGTCGTCCCCCGTCTCGGCGGCGCGCGCGGCGACCCGCTCGCCGCCCTCCCCCGGCCGCGACAGCCCGGACAGGTCGCCCTTCACGTCGGCCATCACCACGGGCACGCCCGCCGCCGACAGCTGCTCCGCGACGAGCTGCAACGTCTTCGTCTTGCCGGTGCCCGTGGCGCCCGCGACCAGGCCGTGCCGGTTCAGCGTGGCCAGCGGCAGCCGCACCCGCGCGGTCGGCTCCACCCGGCCGTCCACCAGCACCGCGCCGAGCTCCACGGCCGCGCCCTCGGACGCGTAACCGGCTGCGATGTCGCTCTGGGCCGTCATTGCCCCGAGCGTAATGAGATTGGTAGGGGCCGCCACCCGAAGCGGCGCGGGGCCGGCGCGACCGGCCGACTAGGCTCGCGCGGGTGATGGATCGCCTGGTGTGGATCGACTGCGAGATGACCGGCCTCGACCTGGGCAAGGACGCCCTGATCGAGATCGCGGCGCTGGTGACCGACGCGGAGCTGAACGTGCTCGGCGAGGGGGTCGACGTGGTGATCCACGCCGACGACACCGCGCTCGACTCGATGCCCGACGTCGTCATGCAGATGCACGCCAAGTCGGGGCTCACCGAGGAGGTCCGGCGGTCCACCGTGACGCTGGCCGACGCCGAGGCGCAGGTGCTCGCCTACATCAAGGAGTGGGTGCCCGACCCGCGCACCGCGCCGCTGGCCGGCAACTCGATCGCCACCGACCGCGGGTTCATCGCCCGCGACATGCCGGAGCTGGACGCCCACCTGCACTACCGGATGGTCGACGTGTCGTCGATCAAGGAGCTGTGCCGCCGCTGGTACCCGCGCATCTACTACGCGCAGCCGGGCAAGGGCCTGGCGCACCGCGCGCTCGCCGACATCAAGGAGTCGATCCGCGAGCTGGCGTACTACCGGCGCACGGCGTTCGTGCCCCAACCAGGGCCGACGTCGGAGCAGGCGCAGGCCGTGGCGGCCGAGCTGCTGGCCGCCGACCGGCCGGAGTAGGGCCGATTTCAGACCTGGCGGTGGGGCACTGTATGCTTCACGCGCCGGGTCAGCCGGTCTTGGTGGGTGTAGCTCAGCTGGCAGAGCACTGGGTTGTGATCCCAGGTGTCGCGGGTTCAAGTCCCGTCACTCACCCCAAGCGCAACGCCCCTCGACGCCTCGTCGGGGGGCGTCTGTCTTGTGCCCTGGAGTCGTCATGAGCGCCACCCTCGTCGCGAAAGACCTGGCCGCCGGGCACGGCGACCGCGTGCTGTTCTCCGGCTTGGACCTGGTCGTCGCGCCCGGCGACGTGGTCGGCCTGGTCGGCGTCAACGGCGCGGGCAAGTCCACCCTGCTGCGGACGCTGGCGGGGCTGCTGCCCGCCGAGCGCGGTGTGATCCGCCTCTCCCCCGTCACCGCGACCGTCGGCCACCTGCCGCAGGAGCCGGAGCGGCGGCCGGGCGAGACGGTGCGCGAGTTCCTGGCCCGCCGCACGGGCGTGGCGGCGGCGCAGGCGGAGCTGGACCGGGCCACCGAGGCGTTGACCGCGGGCACCGGCGACGACGGCTACTCCGACGCGTTGGAGCGGTGGCTCGCGCTGGGCGGCGCGGACCTGCCGGAGCGGTCGCTGGAGGTGGCCGCCGAACTGGGCCTGGACGTGTCCCTCGACCTGCCGATGACCGCGCTGTCCGGCGGCCAGGCGGCCCGGGCGAGCATGGCGTCGCTGCTGCTGAGCAGGTACGACGTGTTCCTGCTCGACGAGCCGACCAACGACCTGGACCTGGACGGCCTGGCCCGGCTGGAGCGGTTCGTGACCGGGCTGCGGGCGGGCGTCGTGGTGGTGTCGCACGACCGCGAGTTCCTCGCCCGCACGGTCACGCGCGTGGTGGAGCTGGACCTGGCGCAGCAGCAGGTGCGGTCCTACGGCGGCGGCTACGAGGCGTACCTGGAGGAACGGGAGATCGCCCGCCGGCACGCCCGCGAGGACTACGAGGAGTACGCGGCCACGCGCGCGTCGCTGGAGGAGCGCGCCCGGGCGCAGCGCGCCTGGATGGAGAAGGGCGTCAAGAACGCCCGGCGCAAGGCCCCGGACAACGACAAGATCGGGCGCAAGTTCCGCACCGAGGCGACCGAGAAGCAGGCGGCCAAGGCCCGGCAGACCGAACGGCTGATCGAGCGCCTGGACGTGGTCGAGGAGCCCCGCAAGGAGTGGGAGCTGCGGATGGAGATCGCCGCCGCGCCCCGGTCCGGCGCGGTGGTGGCGGTGCTGCGGTCGGCCGTGGTGACGCGGGGGTCGTTCACGCTCGGACCGGTGGACCTCCAGGTGGACTGGGCCGACCGGATCGCCATCACCGGCGCGAACGGCTCGGGCAAGTCGACGTTGCTGGCGGCGCTGCTCGGCCGCGTGCCGCTCGCGTCGGGGTCGTCGTCGCTGGGCTCCGGCGTGGTGGTGGGCGAGATCGACCAGGCGCGCGGCCTGTTCCTGGGCGGGGAGCCGTTGCTGGACGCGTTCGGCGCGGCGGTGCCGGACCTGGCCCCCGCCGACGTGCGGACGCTGCTGGCGAAGTTCGGGCTGAAGGCGGCGCACGTGCTGCGGCCGGCGGCCTCGCTGTCGCCCGGCGAGCGGACGCGTGCGGCGCTGGCGCTGCTCCAGGCGCGCGGGGTGAACCTGCTGGTGCTGGACGAGCCCACGAACCACCTGGACCTGCCCGCGATCGAGCAGCTGGAGTCCGCGCTGGAGTCCTACACCGGCACGTTGCTGCTGGTGACGCACGACCGGCGGATGCTGGACGCGGTGCGCACGACCCGCCGCCTCGCCGTGGCGGCGGGTCGCGTCACGGACCTGTGAGCCCTACCGCTTGCCGCCCTTGGCCCACTCCTCCCACGGGATCTGCCAGTCGCCGTAGCCGTCGGTGGGCTCCAGCGCCGGGCCGCCGGAGTTGGTGACGATGACGACGTCGCCCGGCTTGGAGATGTCGTGCACCCACTTGGCGTTCTCGGGCGAGAGGTTCAGGCAGCCGTGGCTGACGTTGCGCCGGCCCTGGTCGCCGACCGACCACGGCGCGCCGTGGAAGAAGATGCCGGAGTGGGACATCCGGACGGCCCAGTCGACCGGCGTCACGTAGCCGCCCGCGTCCAGGGACAGGCCGTAGGTGCGGGAGTCCATCACCATGTGGTCGTACTTCTCCATGGTCACGTAGGTGCCCGTGGGGGTGGTGTTCTGCGCGTCCCCCATCGAGGTCGGCATGGTGCGCGCGACCTGACCGTTGATCTTGGTGACGACCTGGTGGGTCTGGCCGTCGGCCTCGTGGATGACGGCGTCGCCGATGGTCAGCGAGGACACGTGGTCCTCCTGCCCGTAGACGCCGTTGCCGAGGTGCTTGCCGTAGATGCGGGCGTTGATGGCGACCTTGGTGCCGGGCGTCCAGTACTCGCGGGGGCGCCAGTGCACCTTCTGGTCGTCGAACCAGTAGAACGCGCCCTCGACGCGCGGTTCGGTGGTGATCGAGATCATCGCCTCCGCCGCGGCCTTGTCGGTGACCGGCTCGTCGAACTTGAAGTGCAGCGGCTGGCCGACGCCGACCGTCATGCCGTCGAGCGGGAACACCTCCGCGAGCAGGGTCTGCGTGCGCGGCTTGACCGTGGTGAAGGTGGAGGTCTTGGTGACCGGCTTGCCGTCCGCGCCCTCGCCGGTCACGGTCAACGTGTAGGTCTTCTGGTAGCCCAGGGGTTCGGTGTTGGTCCACTGCAGACCGTCGGCGCTCAACTCACCCGCCACGACCTTGCCCTCGGGGTTGGTCAGCGAGACGGAGGTGATCCTGCCGTCGGTGGCCGTGGCGACGACCGGCACGCCGGGCGCCACGTCGACCGCCGCGTCCGCGGGGCCGGTGCTCAGCGACACCGGCTTGGGCGGGGGCGTGGACGAGGTGGTCGGGGTCTCGCCGCCGGCGGCGTCCCCGGTCGCCGCCGAACCGGACGAGCAACTTGTGATCAACGTCGCAACCAACCCGATCGCGACGATTCCCAGCGCTCTGCGCGCCCCCCGCTTGCGGTGCATCCCCATCCTCCGGTTCATCCCCAGAACGCCGCGACGGCCCGCCAACACACGCCCGCGACCGGCCCCGGAAACGTGTAGCCGGGGGGGTTGTAGATGTTTGCCCCGTTTGAGGGTGGGTGGCGTATTAACAAAAACCAGACCCCCAGACACACACAGATAGGGGGGTGTGGGGGGGTGGGGT
>NZ_JBHYXZ010000009.1:0-79738 GCF_042752395.1 Actinosynnema sp. NPDC059335
TCAGGCCGGCTACCCGTCGTCGCCTTGGTAGGCCATCACCCCACCAACAAGCTGATAGGCCGCGGGTCCATCCCGTACCGCCGGAACTTTCCACCACCACGGATGCCCGAAGTGGTCATATCCGGTATTAGACCTAGTTTCCCAGGCTTATCCCAGAGTACAGGGCAGGTTACCCACGTGTTACTCACCCGTTCGCCGCTCGTGTACCCCGAAGGGCCTTACCGCTCGACTTGCATGTGTTAAGCACGCCGCCAGCGTTCGTCCTGAGCCAGGATCAAACTCTCCAATAAGGAATGAGTTCGATCGCTCCGAACAACACTGACACAACTGTCAGCTGTCCAGTAACAATCTCAAAGGAAACCTCTTGACGAGGTTCATACAATTTACTGGCTATTCGGCACGCTGTTGAGTTCTCAAAGAACACGCGCACACCGTCACTCATCACTTCAGTGATTCGATCCGGGGCTTGTTGTCCGCCGCGCTCCGTTCCGGTCTCTCTCCGGCCCGTTCCGCGCTGGCAGAGAGAAACTTACACGAGTGTCCCCGGATAGTGAAATCGGGGGGTCGGTTGCGGCATCTCCGCAGCTAGGCGTGGTGCGACCCCGTCCGGGGGTGGATGCTGAGGCCGTGCAGCTCCCCCCTGGGCTCGGTCGGTACGCGCGCCGCCTGGCCGTCGTCGCGGCTTGCTACTACGCGGGTGCCCGGCTCGGCCTGCTCCAGGCCCTGATCAACGACCAGGTGACACCGCTGTGGCCGCCGACCGGGGTGGCGGTGCTCGCCCTGCTGCTCGGCGGGCTGCGGATGTGGCCGGCGATCGTGGTCGGGGCGTTCGCGGTCAACTTCACGTTCACCGACCTCGGTGCCACGGTCCTCGTCACCGCCGGCAACACGCTCGGCCCGGTGGTCGCGTACCTGCTGCTGAGGCGGGCGGGGTTCCGGCCGGAGGTGGACCGGGCGCGGGACGCGATAGCGCTGGTGTTGCTGGGCGGGTTCGCGGGCATGGTGGTGAGCGCGACGATCGGCTCGGCCACGCTGCTGGTGGCGGGGGTGATCGACGGCGGGTTGTTCTGGTCGACGTGGGTGGTCTGGTGGACCGGCGACGTGCTCGGTGTGCTGGTGCTGGTGCCGATCGTGCTCGCGTTCCGCCGCCTGCGGTGGCGGGGCCACCCGGCGCGCCGGTGGTTGGAGGCGGCCGCGTTGCTGGTGAGCACGACGGTGGTGATGACCGTGGCGACCACGCACAACCTGCGGCTGATGTACTTGGTGTTCCCGTTCCTGATCTGGGCGGCGCTGCGGTTCCAGCACGTGGGCACGGCGCCGTGCACGGTCATCGCGGCGACGTTGGCGGCCTGGGGCGCGGCGCGCGGCTCCGGCCCGTTCGCGGACATGGGGTTGCTGCCGCGCATGGTGACGTTGCAGGCGTTCAACGGGACGGCGGTGTTGACGGCGCTGTTGTTGTCCGCGGTGATCGCGGAGCGCAACGCGGCGCGGGAGGCGATCGAGCGGACGGTGGAGCAGTTGGCGGAGGTCGTGGCGCGGTACCAGCCGTTGGGGTTGGGCAAGCTGCTGCCGCCGAAGCCGCCGGAGGAGCGCTGAGTGGACGTGGTGGTCGTCGGCGGCGGGCCGGCGGGGCGGGCGTTGGCGCGGGCGTGCGCGGCGCGGGGTCTGGGCACGACGGTGGTCGACCCGAACCCGGGGCGGCCGTGGCGGGCGACGTACGGGGCGTGGGCGGACGAGCTGCCGGTGGGCGCGCCGGTGGCGGTGCGGACGGCGAGGGCTCGGGCGTTCACGACGGGCGAGCACGTGCTCGCGCGGGGCTATGCGGTGTTGGACAACGAGCGGTTGCGGCGTCTGCCGGACGCGGTGCGGGTCGTGGCGGGTCGGGTGGTGGGGTGGACGGGCACGTCGGTGACGTTGGCGGACGGGCGGGTGTTGACCGGTCGGGTGGTGGACGCGGCCGGTGCGGCGGGTGGTCGGGGTGCGGCGCAGACGGCGGTGGGGGTGGTGGTGCCGGCCGCGGCGGCGGTCCCGTTCGTCGGGCCGGACGAGGCGTTGATCATGGATTGGCGGAAGCCGCCCGCGGCGACGACGGGTGATCCGACGTTCCTGTACGCGATCCCGGTGTCGGCTGACGAGGTGTTGCTGGAGGAGACGTCGTTGGCGCGTCGGCCGGGGTTGCCGCTGCGGGAGTTGCGGTTGCGGTTGCACGCGCGCCTGGCCGCGCACGGGGTGGCGGTGCCGGCGGGTGAGGAGCGGGTGCGCATCCCGTTGGACGGGCGGCCGCGGGCCGGGGCGTTCGGGGCGGCGGCGGGGTGGGTGCACCCGGCGACGGGGTACAGCGTGGCGGTGGCGTTGCGGCGCGCGCCGGTGGTGGCGGACGCGCTCGCGGCGGGGCGCGGGGTGGGGCGCACGGTGGCGGAACGGGCGGTCCGGGGGTTGCGATCGCACGGGTTGGAGGCGTTGCTGGCGTTGCCGCCCGACGCCGTGCCGGAATTCTTCAACGACTTTTTCCATTTGCCCGGCAGTCTTCAACGCGCCTACCTCGGCGAGCCGGATGACCTGGGCGGGACCGCTCGCGCGATGCTCCGGCTGTTCCGGTCGGCGTCGTGGGGTATGCGAGCCCGCCTGGCATTTCCTGTGCATTCGGCCACAAGTGCGGGAACACCTGGTTAACGGTCTCGGCAAGGGCATGGGCGGAGGGGCACGATCGACGCGTGCCCGCCTTGCTGGATGACGTTCGCTTCGCCTTCCAGCCGTTGTTCAACCTCCACACCGGAGGGGTCGTGGCGGTTGAAGCGCTCGCCCGGCCGCACGACGGCACCGTGCAGGACCTGCTGCGGATGGCGTTCCGCGCGGGATACCTGGCCAACACCGACGTGGCGCTCGCCTGCCGGGCGGTCCGGCACGCGGCCGAGCACGGCCTGGGCGTGCCGCTGCACGTCAACCTGCTGGCGTTGACGATCGCGGACAAGCCGGAGCTGATGGCCCCGCTGTACGGGGTGCTGCGCGAGGTGGGGCGCACCCCGGCGGACCTGGTCGTCGAGGTCGGCACGCCGTACTCGCGCGCGCCGCGCCGGCTGCTGGTGCGGGGCATCGCGCGGTTGCGGGAGGACGGGTTCCGGATCGGGTTGGACGGCGTCGGCGAGGGTGATTCGCCGTTGTCGCTGCTCACCGAGGTGCGGCCGGACGTGGTGAAGCTGGACCGCGAGGTGGTGGTGGCGCTGCCGGTCGACCCGGCGCGCTTCGCGCTGGCGCAGGCGTTGCAGCACCTGTGCGAGCACACGGGTTCGCTGGTGGTGGCGGAGGGTGTGGAGACGGAGGCGCAGCTGGCCGCGCTGCGCCGGCTGGGGGTGCGGCTCGCGCAGGGCAACCTGCTGGCGAGCCCGCAGCGCCGGCCGAAGGTGGACGCGACGATCGCGGCGGTGTTGAGCGAGGTCATCGACCCGGAGGCGGTCACCAGCACGATGACCGCGCCGTTGCGGCGCCGGAACGGCCCGAAGGTGACCGACTTCCTGCACCCGGCGACGACGCTGCCCGACTCGGCGACGTCCGAGGAGGTGCGGGACGTGCTGGCGAACCAGCCGACGGTCAGCGGCGTGGTGCTCGTGGACGGGGAGAACCGGCCGCGGTGGACGGTGGACCGCAACCGGTTCCTGCTGGCGGTGACGGGGCCGTTCGGGCACGCCCTGCACGCCAAGCGGGAGGCGGCGCGGTTGGCGGACAAGCCGAAGCTGATCGGGGCGGAGTCCAGCGCGCTGGAGTTGTTGGACGTGGTCGCGCACGCGAACCGGGAGCGCACCAACGACGACCTGGTGGTCGTGGACGACGACGACCGGTGCCTCGGTGTGGTGCGCGTCGCGGACGTCGTGCGCGGTGTGGCGGAGATGAAGGTGGAGCAGGCGGCGGCGTTGAGCCCGTTGACGCGGCTGCCGGGCAGCGACTCGATCGCGCGCGAGGTGGACCGGCGCATCCTGGGCGGCGAGCTGTTCGCCGTGGGGTGGTTGGACGTGGACGCGTTCAAGCGGGTCAACGACTCGGCGGGGTTCGCGGCCGGGGACGACCTGATCCGGGCGATAGGGCGTGCGCTGACCGACGGGGCGGGGTCGTTCCCGGGCGTGCAGGTGGGGCACGTGGGCGGGGACGATTTCCTGGTGGTGGCGGGGTTGGACGAGATCGTGCCGTTCGCCGCGGGTGTGCTGGACGTGCCGTTCGAGGCGGAGGGGCGCGCGGTGACGTTGTCGTTGGCGACGTTGGTCTGCGCGGCGGGGTCGGTGGGGTCGTACCGCGAGGTGTCGCGGTTGCTCGCGCCGTTGAAGGAGCACGCGAAGTCGTTGCGGGGCAACAGTTGGGTGTTGGGGCGGCCGGGCAGCGACCACGTCGACGTGCTGCGGGGCGGGCCGCACCTCGCGGTGAGCTAGGAAGTTCACCGCAAAGCTGCCTGTGCGACCCGGTCGGTTACTCCTAGCATCACGGTGACTACCCACCGCACGGGAGGTCCCTGGTGAGTGAGGTCATCGCCCTACCGCTTCCGCGAAGCGTGTCCGACCCGCCGCTGACGGTGGGGGTCGAGGAGGAGTTCCTGCTGGTCGACGCGGACACCGGGGTGCTGGTGCCGCTGGCGGGCGTCGTGCTCGGCGGCGCCCGGTCCGGGCTGGACCTGCAGACCGAGATGACGAAGTACCAGGTGGAGAGCGCCACGCCGGTGTGCCGGAGCATGGCGGAGGTGCGTGAGCAGTTGCTGGCGGCGCGGCGTGAGCTGGCCGCGTTGGCGGGCGCGCACGGTGCGCGGGTCGTGGCGAGCGGGACGCCGCTGCTGGGTGGCAGCCGGCCGCCGCCGCTGACCGACACCGCGCGTTACCGCCGGATCGCCGCCGAGTACGGGCCGCTGGTGGACGGGCTGATGATCTGCGGGTGCCACGTGCACGTCGGCATCCCGGACGAGGAGACGGGGGTGCTGGTCAGCAACCACCTGCGGCAGTGGCTGCCGGTGCTGCTGGCGCTGAGCGCCAACTCGCCGTTCGCGGACGGGCGGGACACGGGGTACGCGAGTTGGCGTTACCTGGCGTGGAGCCCGTGGCCGTCGGCGGGCGCGCCGCCGTGGTTCGAGTCGGCGGAGGACTACCACCGGGGCACGGGGGTGCTGTGGTCGAGCGGGGCGGCGTTGGACCCCGCGATGGTGTACTGGGACGTGCGGTTGTCGGCCCGGCACCCGACGGTGGAGCTGCGGGTGTGCGACGTGGCGGTGACCGTGGACGAGGCGGTGGTGCTGGCGGCGCTCGTGCGGGCGATCGCGGCGACCGCGCTGGCCGGGGTGCCGGCCCACCGGGTGCCGGACCTGGCGTTGCGGACGGCGTTGTGGCGGGCGGCGCGGGACGGGTTGGACGGGGCGGGGATCGAGCCGCACAGCGGCCGGTTGGTGCCGGCGGTGGACATGGTGCGGTCGTTGTTGGACTGGACGCGCCCGGCGTTGCGGGCGGCGGGCGACGAGGACCTGGTGGTGGACGGCGTCGACCGGTTGCTGCTGGACGGCACGGGCGCGGCCCGGCAGCGGAGGGCGTTCCGGGAACGCGGGTCGCTGGCGGACGTGGTCCGGCTGCTGACCGTCCAGCCCTGACGTCGTGCCCCGACGGGGTGGTGGGACGACACAGGGGCCCTCGCGGCGAGGACCCCTGTGCGGGTTGTCGGTCGGGTGCGGGTCAGACCGTGAAGCCGAGTGCCCGCAACTGCTCGCGGCCGTCGTCGGTGATCTTCTCCGGGCCCCACGGCGGCATCCACACCCAGTTGATGCGGAAGTCGTTGACGATCCCGCCGCCGCCACCGCCGACCAGCGCCGACCGCGTCTGGTCCTCGATGACGTCGGTCAGCGGGCACGCCGCGGACGTGAGCGTCATGTCGATCAGCGCGACGTTCTCCTCGTCCACCCGGATGTCGTACACCAGGCCGAGGTCCACGACGTTGATGCCCAGTTCGGGGTCCACCACGTCGCGCATGGCCTCCTCGACGTCGTCCACGGCGGCCACGTCGGCCTTCGGCGCCGGCGGTTCGGGCATGCCCTCGATGCCGCGCACCACGTCCTCTTCGGTGCTCATGCCTTCGCTCCCTCGCTGCGTGCCACCGCGTCCTTGAAAGCCATCCAGCCCAGCAGCGCGCACTTCACGCGTGCCGGGTACTTCGCCACGCCCGCGAACGCGATGCCGTCCTCCAGGACGTCCTCGTCCGGCTCGACCTTGCCCTTGCCCTGCATCAGCTCGACGAACGCGTCCATCTTCTCGAACGCCTCGCCCAACGGCCGGCCGACCACCAGGTCGGTGAGCACCGAGGTGGACGCCTGGCTGATCGAGCAGCCCTGGCCGTCGTAGGACACGTCGCGCACCGTGTCGCCGTCGAGCTTGACCCGCAGCGTCACCTCGTCCCCGCACGTGGGGTTGATCTGGTGGGACTCGCCGTCGAACTCGTCCCGCAGGCCGCGGCCGTGCGGGTTCTTGTAGTGGTCCAGGATGATCTCCTGGTACATCTGCTGCAGCTGCATCACGCCACCCCGAAGAACTTCTGCGCTTCGCGGACGGCGTCGACCAGCGCGTCCACCTCGTCCAGCGTGTTGTACAGGTAGAAGCTGGCCCGCACGGTCGCGGCCGCGTCCATCCGCCGGTGCAGCGGCCACGCGCAGTGGTGGCCGACGCGCACCGCGACGCCCAGGCTGTCGAGCACCTGGCCCGCGTCGTGCGCGTGGATGCCCTCCACCACGAACGACACCGCGCCGCCGCGGTCCACCACGTCCAGCGGTCCGACGACCCGCACGCCCGGCACACCGGCCAGGCCGCGCAGCGCCGCCTCGGTCAGCACGTGCTCGTGCGCCGCGACGCGGTCCATGCCGAGGGCGTTGAGGTAGTCCACCGCCGCGCCCAGCGCCACCGCCTGCGACGTCATGGGCACGCCCGCTTCGAACCGCGCGGGCGGCGGGGCGAAGGTCGACTTCGCCATGTGGACCATCTCGATCATCGACCCGCCGGTGAGGAACGGCGGCAGCGCCTCCAGCAGCTCGCGGCGGCCGTAGAGCACGCCGATGCCCGACGGTCCGAGCATCTTGTGGCCGCTGAACACCGCGAAGTCCACGCCCAGCGCGCCGAAGTCGACCGGGCCGTGCGGCACGGACTGGCACGCGTCGAGCACCGTCAGCGCGCCCACCGCGCGGGCCGCGTCGACCAGCACGCGCACCGGGTTCACCGTGCCGAGCACGTTCGACTGGTGCGTGAAGGCGACGACCTTCGTCCTCGGGTTGATCAGCGAGTCGAGGTCCGACAGGTCCAGCCGGCCCTCGTCGGTCACGCCGAACCACCGCAGCGTGGCGCCCGTCCGCGCGGCCAACTGCTGCCACGGGACGAGGTTCGCGTGGTGCTCCATCTCGGTGACGACGATCTCGTCGCCGGGGCCGACGCGGAACCGCTCGGCCTCGGGTCCGGCGGTGGCCGCGTTGCCCATCGCGTACGCGACCAGGTTCACGCCCTCGGTCGCGTTCTTGGTGAACACGATCTCGCCGTAGTCGACGCCCACGAAGTCGGCGATCTTCTGCCGGGCGCCCTCGTAGGCGTCCGTGGCCTCTTCGGCCAGTTGGTGCGCGCCGCGGTGCACCGCGGCGTTGGCGGTCTCCAGGAAGGCGCGCTCGGCGTCGAGGACCTGCCTCGGCCGTTGCGAGGTGGCGCCGGAGTCGAGGTAGACCAGCCGCTTGCCCTCCCGCACGGTGCGGCCCAGGATCGGGAAGTCCGCCCGGACGGTAGCGACGTCCAGTGGAGTGGCGGTCGTGGTCACTGCTCCGACGCCTCCTCTCGATACGTGTTCACGGACAGGTGCACGACAGGTGCAACGTCAGCCGATCGCGGCGGCTTCCGCCTTCCCGGTGTACTTCACGTAACCCTCCGCCTCGAGCTGGTCGGCCAGCTCGGGGCCGCCGGACTCGACGATCCGGCCACCCGCGAAGACGTGGACGAAGTCGGGCGAGATGTACTTGAGGATCCGGGTGTAGTGGGTGATCAGCATCACGCCGGCCTCGCCGGACTGCTTGTACCGGTTCACGCCCTCGGACACGACGCGCAGCGCGTCGACGTCCAGGCCCGAGTCGGTCTCGTCGAGGATCGCGATCTTCGGCTTGAGCAGCCCGAGCTGCAGGATCTCGTGGCGCTTCTTCTCGCCGCCGGAGAAGCCCTCGTTGACCGAGCGCTCGGCGAAGGCCGGGTCGATGTCCAGGTCGGACATCGCCTCCTTGACCTCCTTGACCCAGTGGCGCAGCTTCGGGGCCTCGCCGCGCACGGCGGTGGCGGCGGTGCGGAGGAAGTTCGACATCGAGACGCCGGGCACCTCGACCGGGTACTGCATGGCGAGGAAGAGACCCGCGCGGGCGCGCTCGTCCACGGTCATCTCCAGCACGTCCTCGCCGTCCAGCAGCACGCTGCCGGAGGTGATCTCGTACTTGGGGTGGCCGGCGATGGCGTAGGACAGGGTGGACTTGCCCGAGCCGTTGGGACCCATGATCGCGTGGGTCTCGCCCGCCTTGATGGTCAGGTCGACGCCCTTGAGGATCTCCTTGGAGCCCTCCTCGGTGGTGACCGAGACGTGCAGGTCCTTGATCTCCAGAGTGGCCATTGGTGCTTCGTTCTCCTGGTGTTGCGGGCGGAAGTCAGTTCGTGGTGGTGGTGACGTCCACGTAGACGTCGTCACCGCGGAGTTCGACGGCGAACACGTCGACCGGCTCGGTGGCGGGCGGCGAGGACGGGCGGCCGGTGCGCAGGTCGAAGCACGACCCGTGCAGCCAGCACTCCACGCCCTTGCGCGTCACCTCGCCCTCGCTGAGCGCGACCTCGGCGTGCGAGCACAGGTCGCGCAGCGCGTGCACGGTCCCGCCGTCGCGGACGAGCACGACCGGGGTGTACTCGTCGCCGACCTCGAACGCCGCGGGCTTGCGGTCGTCGAGGTCGGTCAGCGAGCACACCCGGATCACGCGCCCACCGCTTCGAGTTCCGCCTCGATGGCGGCTTCCAGGCGCTCGCGCACCTCGGGGACGCCGATCTTGAGCAGGATCTCGTGGAAGAACCCGCGCACGACCAGCCTGCGCGCCTGCTCCTCCGGGATGCCGCGGGCCTGGAGGTAGAACAGCTGCTCGTCGTCGAACCGGCCGGTGGCGCTGGCGTGGCCCGCGCCCTCGATCTCGCCGGTCTCGATCTCCAGGTTCGGCACCGAGTCGGCGCGCGCGCCGTCGGTCAGCACCAGGTTGCGGTTCAGCTCGAAGGTCTCGGTGCCCTCGGCCGCCGCGCGGATCAGCACGTCGCCGATCCACACCGTGTGCGCGTCCTCGCCCTGGAGCGCGCCCTTGTAGACGACGTTGCTGCGGCAGTTGGACACCGCGTGGTCGACGAAGGTGCGGTGCTCCAGGTGCTGGCCCGCGTCGGCGAAGTACAGGCCGAGCAGCTCGGCGTCGCCGCCGCGGCCGGTGTAGGTGACCACCGGGGTGAGGCGGACCACGTCGCCGCCGAGGGTGACGACGGTGTGCTTGAACGAGGCGTCGCGGCCCAGCCGGGCGTGGTGCGCGGAGACGTGCACCGCGTCGTCGGCCCAGTCCTGGATGGCGACCACGGTGAGGTGCGCGCCGTCGCCGACGACGAACTCGACGTTGTCGGCGTAGGCGCCGGAGCCGCGGTGGTCGATGACGACGACGGCCTCAGCGAACGGCTTGGCGTGCACGTGCAGGTGGCCGTAGGCGACCTCGCCCTGGCCCGCGCCGGTCACGGTGATCGTGGTCGGCCCGACCTTCGCGTCACCCGGCAGGGTGACGACGGTGGCCTGGGTGAACGACGTCCACGCCTGGGCGGCGATCCGGTCGCCGGGGGTGCCCGCGACGCCCAGCCGCTCGTCGTCGCGCCCCACGGTCTCGACCGCGACGCCCTCCGGCGCGTCCACGTCGACGGTCACCGCGCCGGTCGCCTCGGCTCCCCGGTGCAGGTTCGCCAGGCGCTTCATGGGGGTGAAGCGCCAGATCTCCTCGCGCCCCCCGGGCACCTCGAACGCGTTCACGTCGAACGACGTGAAGTGGTCGGCGCGCGACGAGACGGGAGCACCTGCACCGTGCGAGTGGGCCGTCAGGCCGTGTTGCTGGTCTTCGGTGGTGACGGCCATGTCAGCCGACGGCCCCTTCCATCTGCAGCTCGATCAGGCGGTTCAGCTCCAGGGCGTACTCCATCGGCAGCTCGCGCGCGATGGGCTCGACGAACCCGCGCACGATCATCGCCATGGCCTCGTCCTCGTTGAGACCGCGGGACATCAGGTAGAACAGCTGGTCCTCGGAGACCTTCGAGACCGTGGCCTCGTGGCCCATCGACACGTCGTCCTCGCGGACGTCCACGTAGGGGTAGGTGTCCGAGCGGCTGATGTTGTCCACCAGCAGCGCGTCGCACTTGACCGTGGACTTCGAGTGGTGCGCCCGCTTGTTGACCTGCACGAGGCCGCGGTAGGAGGTGCGGCCGCCGCCGCGCGCCACCGACTTCGACACGATCGTGGACGACGTGTGCGGCGCCATGTGGACCATCTTCGCGCCGGCGTCCTGGTGCTGGCCCTCGCCCGCGAACGCGATCGAGAGGACCTCGCCCTTGGCGTGCTCGCCCATGAGGAACACGGCCGGGTACTTCATGGTGACCTTGGAGCCGATGTTGCCGTCGATCCACTCCATGGTCGCGCCCTCTTCGGCCTTGGCGCGCTTGGTGACCAGGTTGTAGACGTTGTTCGACCAGTTCTGGATGGTCGTGTAGCGGCAGCGGCCGCCCTTCTTGACGATGATCTCCACGACGGCGGAGTGCAGCGAGTCCGACGAGTAGATCGGCGCGGTGCAGCCCTCGACGTAGTGCACGTACGCGCCCTCGTCGACGATGATCAGCGTGCGCTCGAACTGGCCCATGTTCTCGGTGTTGATCCGGAAGTAGGCCTGGAGCGGGATCTCGACGTGCACGCCCTTCGGCACGTAGATGAACGAGCCGCCCGACCACACCGCGGAGTTCAGCGCGGAGAACTTGTTGTCACCCGACGGGATGACGGAGCCGAAGTACTCCTTGAACAGCTCCGGGTGCTCCTTGAGGGCGGTGTCCGTGTCGAGGAAGATGACGCCCTGCTCCTCGAGGTCCTCGCGGATCTTGTGGTAGACGACCTCGGACTCGTACTGGGCCGCGACGCCGGAGACCAGGCGCTGCTTCTCCGCCTCCGGGATGCCCAGCTTGTCGTAGGTGTTCTTGATGTCGTCGGGCAGGTCGTCCCAGGTCGCCGCCTGCTTCTCGGTCGACCGGACGAAGTACTTGATGTTGTCGAAGTCGATGCCCGACAGGTCGGAACCCCACGTCGGCATCGGCTTGCGGTCGAACAGGCGCAGCGCCTTCAGCCGGAAGTCCAGCATCCACTCGGGCTCGTTCTTCTTCGCCGAGATGTCCCGAACGACGTCCTCGTTCAGGCCCCGGCGAGCGCTCGCGCCTGCCACGTCCGAGTCGGCCCAGCCGAACTCGTAGTTGCCGATGCTCGCCAGGGTCTCTTCCTGGGTGAGCGGGGCTGTGGTGGTGCGCTGCTCGGCAGCGGCAGTCATGCGGGCTCCCCTCCATCTGGGATCCGGGGTGTGTTCGGGATGTGCGTCGTGCACACGGCATCGCCGCGGGCGATCGTGGCCAGGCGTTGGACGTGCGTGCCGAGCAGGTCGGCGAACGCCGCCGTCTCGGTCTCGCACAGCTGCGGGAACTCCGCCGCGACGTGCGCCACCGGGCACAGGTGCTGGCAGAGCTGCTCGCCCGCCCCCACGGTGCGCGCCGAGGCAGCGTAGCCCTCCCTGGTCAACGCCACCGCGAGGGCCTTGGCCCGGTCCGCGGCGTCGGGGCGGTCGACGATGGCCGAGCGGTGCCGGTCGACGAATGCGGACACCCGTCGTTCGGCGAAGGCCCGTACCGCCTCCTCCCCGCCCTGTTCGGCGAGGAACCGCAGCGCGGCCACGGCGAGGTCGTCGTAGGCGTGCCCGAAGCGGGCCCGCCCCTGCTCGGTCAGCAGGAACAGCTTGGCCGGGCGACCCCGGCCGCGCTGACCCCGGCGGGGGGCCTCCCTGCCGGTCGCCTCGCCGTCCGCCACCAGCGCGTCGATGTGCCGGCGCACCGCCGTGGGGCTCAGGCCCAGCTGCTCCGCGACCGAGGCCGCGGCCACCGGGCCCTGCTCCAGGAGGAGCCGTGCGACGGCGTGCCGGGTCCGCCCGTCGTGCCCGGACGGCACGGCGGTCGGAGAGGTCCCGGCGTTTTTCACAACACCAGTGTTGCGTATTTCGCGGTCGGTCGCAAAGATCGGTGGGCGCCGGGTGACCCGAGTCACGCGCCCGGGCCGGCCGCTACCCTTCGGACGTGACGGCGGGCGGACTGGTGATGACGAACCGGAGCGAGATCGGCGAGGCAGCGCCCCTCGACGCGACCGAGACCCGGCAGCTCGACATCATCCGCCGGTGGGGCACCGTGGGCGCGTTGCTGCTGGCCGTGGGCTCGCTCGGGGCGGGCGCGGCGCCCGTGTTCAGCCCCCTGCCCGGCACCCCGCTGCTCGGGCTGTTCCCCCGGATGCCGAGCGCCGCGATGGGCGTCGCCTGGACCGGCATCTTCCTCATCGTGTCGGCGTGGCTGTGGCTGGGCCGGTTCGCCCGGCCGGGCAGGCCCCGGCTGATGTCGCGCAGCCAGCTCGACCGCACGCTGCTGATGTGGATCACGCCGCTGGTGTTCGTGCTGCCCATGTTCAGCCGGGACGTCTACAGCTACCTGGCGCAGTCGCAGATCGCCGCCAACGGGCAGGACCCGTACGAGCTGGGGCCCGCCACGGCGCTGGGCGTGGAGCACGACCTGACCAAGAACGTGCCGAACATCTGGCGGGAGACGCCCGCGCCGTACGGGCCGCTGTTCCTGGCCGTCGGGCGGGTCATCTCGATGGTGACCGGCGACAGCGTGCTGCCCGGCATCTTCCTGCACCGGCTGCTGGGGCTGCTGGGGCTGGCGATGATCGTGTGGGCGCTGCCGCGGCTCGCGCGGCGCTTCGGCGTGCCGCCGGTGGCGGCGCTGTGGCTGGGCGCGGCGAACCCGCTGGTGCTGTTCCACCTGGTCGTGGGCGTGCACAACGAGGGCCTGGCGATCGGCCTGATGCTGGTGGGGCTCGAGTTGGCGCTGCGCAAGATGCCGGTCACGCCCGGCGCGCCGACGACGCGCGAGGAGCTGCTCTGGATCACGCTCGGCGCGACGATGATCACGATGGGCGCGGCGGTGAAGATCCCGGCCGCGCTGGCGCTCGGCTTCCTGGGCGTGATGATCGCGCGGCGGTGGGGCGGCAGGTTCTCCGACCTGGTGCGGGCGGCGCTGCTGTTGCTGCTCGTCTCGGGTGTGGTGATGGTGGGGACGTGCGTCGGCACCGGGCTCGGGTTCGGGTGGGTGGAGACGCTGAACGTCGCCAGCACGGTGAAGAGCTGGATGTCGCCGCCGACCGCGATGGGGTTCCTGGGCGGCGGGCTGGGGCTGCTGCTGGGGCTGGGCAACCACACCGAGTCGATGATCGTGCTGATGCGGATCGTGACGCAGGCGGTGTCGGTGGTGATCGTGGCGACGCTGCTGTGGAAGGCGTTCCGGGGGCGGATCAAGGCCGTCAACGGGCTCGGCGCGGGGCTGGGCGCGGTGCTGGTGCTGGGGCCGGTGCTCCAGCCGTGGTACGTGCTGTGGGCGGCGTTGCCGCTGGCCACGGGCGTGCTGGCGCGTCGGTTCCGGGTGTTCGCGACGACCGCGAGCGCGGTGATCGCGGTGATCCTGCCGCCGACCGGCTCGGCGTTCGACGGGCGCGCCTACATCGTGCCGCAGGCCGTGACCGGGGCCGTGATCGCGTTCGCCGTGTGCCTCTTCGTCGCCCGCAGGCAGGTCCTCCCCCTGATCAAACGCGACCCCCTGCCCGGCTCCGCCTGACCCCGCGCGAGAGTCCTGCGTTCACCGCGCGAGAGTCCAACGCCCGCGGCCGGTGAGTTCGACACCCGGCATACCGGGTGGTCGGTGCGAGCGTTGAATTCGGGGGTCGTGAACGTTGGACTCTCGTGACCCGGGTGTTGGACTCTCGCGGGGGTAACGGGATCGGGTGGTGGGCGAGAGAGCAGGTAGGGCCGGTGCGGGAGGATCGGCGCGGTCGGGGAGGAGTGCGTGATGGTGGACGTGCCCAGGGAGCAGATCCGATTCGCCGTCGTGCTGAACGGGGGTGTGAGCCTCGCCGTGTGGATGGGCGGGGTCGTGCTCGAACTCGACCGGCTGACCCGGGGGGCCGGTCCGTACGCCGACCTGCTCGACATGGTCGGCAGCACGGCCCGCGCCGACGTCATCACGGGCACGTCGGCCGGCGGCATCAACGGCGCGGCCCTGGCGTTGTCGCAGGTCAACGCCAACGCCAAGCTGGAACGGCTGCGTGACCTGTGGGCCGAGCAGGGTCGGATGGAACAACTGCTGCGCACCCCGTTCCGCGGCGAGCCGGTCTCCCTGCTGCGCGGCGACGAGTTCTTCCTCCCCCGCCTGAAGGAGGCGCTCGAACGCCTGACCACCGACTTCACCCCGCAGGAGGACCGCCCGGTCGACCTGCGGATCACCACGACGCTGCTCGCGGGCGTGCCCACGGTCACCTACGACGACCTGGGCCAGACCCTGGTGCAGGCGTCCCACCAGGGCAGCTTCTCGTTCCGCCGCGACCCGGGCGGCCGCGACGACTTCACCGCCGACAAGCTCCCCGCCCTGGTCGGCCGCATGGCGCTGGCCGCGCGCTCGTCCGCGTCGTTCCCGTTCGCGTTCGAACCGTCGTTCATCCCGGTCGCGCCGGGCGCGCCCGACGGCGACAAGCCGAACATGGCCGAGGTCGCGTCGTGGGCCAACGACACCGACAACCGGTCCCGCTACGCCGTGGACGGCGGCGTCCTGGTGAACACGCCCACCAAGGAGGCGCTGGAGGCCATCGACCGGATGGCCGCCGAAGGCCCGGTGCGACGGGTGATGCTGCTGGTGTTCCCGCACGCCCCGGAGGCGGTCGTGGAGCCCGCGGCCCCGGTGGACGGCGCGCTGCCCAGCACCGTCGCCACCGGCGGCAAGCTGCTCGGCGCGCTGACCAGCCAGAGCGGCCGGACCTACGTCGAGCGCATCGAGGAGCACAATCGCAACGCCGCGTCCCGCCGCGGCGGCCGCAACGCGCTGCTGGACCGGCTGGCGTCGGGCGGTTCGGTCACCGGGAAGCTGTACGCGCTGGCCGAGACGCTGCACGACCACTACGAGGACGTCCGCATCCGGCACGCCGCCCGCGACGTCGCGACCCGCCAGTTCGAGGTGCCGGGCGCGAACGCCGCCGGCTGGACGTTCGAACGGGTCCGCGCGGCGGCCGAGGCGGCCCAGCGGGAGCACCGCGCCGAGTGGGGCCGGCTGCCGTACGTGCCGACCCGGCCCCAGCCCGCGCCGCTGCCCGACCACGGCTGGCCGTGGGGCATCACCATGGCCGAACGGCTCGCGTCCGCCGCGATGGACGTGCTCAAGCGGCTGGTGTGGATCATGCCGGACGCGCAGCGGCTCGCGATGGCCCGCACGAACCTGTTCGACGTGCGGGCACGGCTGCGCGCCGCCCGGGTCGACCTGGACGGGCACTGGACCACCGGCGCGCCGGAGGAGCTGGACCAGGAGTACTGGGGGCGGCGGGTCCGCCGGTTCGCCGAGAAGATGCTGGACGAGCCGGACGGCGTCGGGCAGCGGGTGCGGGAGCAGGTGGAGCGGATCGCGGGCGTCCTCGGCGACGCGCGCGACATCCTCGACCAGCTGGACGAGGAGCAGCTGCGGGTGGGCGAGCTGCGGTCGTGGCACCGGTTGCTGACCGAGCCGCGCACCGAGGCGGAGGCCGAGGCGGGGCTGGTCGCGGGCGAGCTGTGGCTGTCCCGCGTGCTGGCGCTGGAGGTGGCCACGACGTGCCTGGCCGACGACACGCGCGGCGGTCTCGACCAGGCCGTCGAGCTGGTGCAGATCAGCCTGCAGACGCGCAACGCGTTCGCCGAGTACAGCCTCACCGCCGAGGACAAGGCGGGCGGGGCGTCGCTGCACCGGTTCTCCGGGTTCCTCAAGCGGTCGTGGCGGGTCAACGACTGGATCTGGGGTCGGCTCGACGGCGCGACGATGCTGTGCAAGGTGGTGTTCGACCCGAAGCGGCTGCTGCGGGTGGACCGGCTGACCGGCGCGGGCGGCGACCCGGTCGAGCGGGCCGCGGCGAAGGTGGACGAACTGGTGGCCGCGTTGTTCGGCGACGGCCTGCCGGCCGAGCTGGAGCCGTGCGTGCGGCGGGCGAAGGCCGAGCTGGGCAAGGTGTACGCCGATCCCGACGGCGACCACCCGCCGACGTGCGCGGCGCTGGCGGAGCTGGCCGCGTGGGGCCTGCACGTGCGGATCATCTGCGAGGAGCTGCCCGCGCTGCGCGCCGCGATCCTGGCCGACCGGACCGAGGGCGCGGACCGGCGTTCGCGCGGCGAGCTGTTCCTGGAGGAGCAGGCCGCGCTGCTGGCCCGGCTGCCCGTGCGCACGGACGCCGACCGGGTCGAGGTGGGCGTGCGAGGGCTGGCGGCGTTCGACCGGGCGGGCATCGGGCGTGAGCCGCTGGTGCAGGAGGCGAGCAGCGACCAGCTGATCCGGACGGCGGCCACGGCCGCGGCGGTGGCGATCACCGTGGCCGACAGCGACAACTCCGGTCTGGGCACGGCGAAACCGCTGACCAGGACGTTGCGCGGGGCGGCGCTGCTGCCGTACTGGACGATCACCGGGTTGACCCGGGGTGGCCGGTTGGCGCAGTTCCTCGGGCTGCTCGGGTTCGCGCTGGGCGGCGCGCTGCTGGTGTTGTCGCTGTTCGACCTGCTGCCGCCGTGGGCGGTGGGGCCGGCGGCGGCGTTCGGCGGCGGGACGCTGCTGGCCGCGTTCGGCTACGCGGCGTTGCGGTCCGGGACGCTGCTGCACGGGCTCGTGCTGCTGTCCCCGGTGATCCCGCTGGTCACGGTCGCGATCGACCGGACGCGGCACGCCCTGGCGTCCGGCGACACCGGCGGCCAGGCGGTGACGGGCATGGTCGCGGTCGGCGGCGTGCTGCTGGTCGTGGTGGGGTTGCTGGTCATCGGGAGCCTGCCCGCGCCGGTGGGCACGCCGCTCGCGGTGCTGGGCCGGATCCGGCTCAAGCCGCGGCTGCTGCTGCGGGTGCTGGTGGCGGCGGCGATCGTGGTCGGGGTGTGGGCCGTGGTGCGGTACCGGCTGTACGACCTGAAGCCCGCGTTCGTGGTCGTCGGCACGGTCGTGGCGATCGTGTTCGGCGCGGTGACGTCGTACGTGCTGGGCAGCTCGTTGCGGCGGTGGCGGCAGGTGGACGGGGTGTGGGACACCGAGGCCGCCGAGCCGCCCGCGTCCGCGACCGCCGGGTGGGCCGCGGTGTACGGGGCGGTGCTGCTGGTGATCGCCGCGATCGTGCAGGTGTTCTCGCTGCGGTTCACCGGGTGGGAGGCGGTGCTGGGCACGGCGTTGGCGTTCGGGCTGGTGCTGCTGCTGGTCACGACGTGGTGGGTGCCGCTGCGGGCCAGGCGGACCATCGCCACGTCGCTGGTCGAGCAGATGTCCGTGCTGGACTTCGACTCCGACGACGTGGCCGAGGCGCTGCTGAAGCGGCTGGAGGGGCACGGGATGCTGTTCAAGTTCCTCACCGAGCTGGACGACACCGGCCGTCCCCGCCTGAGCGCGAACGGCCTGCGCGTCGCCCACCGCGCCGCCCGCCGCTCCGCCACGGGCACGGACCTCGACTGACCCGCGTGTCCTACGTTCGGAACGCGCGTGTCCTACGTTCGGGACAGGCGAGTTGAGCGTTCGGAACGGCCCTTGCCTCGGTGGGCGCGTTCCGAGTGTTCAACTCACGCGTTCCGAACGTAGGACACACGCGTTCTCAACGTAGGACTCGCGCGTCCGGGGTCAGGCGGCCAGGGCCGGGGCGCGGTGGACGGGAGGCAGGCCCAGGGCGCGGGCGTAGAGGGACTCGAAGGTCTCCAGGGTGGTGTCGATGGCGTGGGCGGCGATCAGGTCGCTGCTCGCCGCGCCCATCCGGGCGGTCACGGCCGGGTCCGCGGTCACGGCGTGCAGCCGGTCGGCCAGGCCGCGTACGTCACCCGGCGTGAACAGCCAGCCGTTGCGGCCCGGCGCGCACAGGTGCGGCAACGCCATGGCGTCCGCGACCACCACCGGCTTGCCCGCCGCCATCGCCTCCATCGTCGCCAGGCTCTGCAGCTCCGCGATGCCCGGCATGCAGAACACGTCCGCGCCGGCGTAGGCGTCCAGCAGCTCCTCCTCGCCCACGAACCCCCGGAACGTCACCCGATCGGTGATCCCCAGGTCGCGCGCCAGCAGCTCCCACTCCGCCCGGCACGACCCGTCGCCCACGATCTCCGCGTGCAGCCGCGGCACCAGCGCCAACGCCCGCAGCAGCTCGTCCACCCGCTTCTCCTCGTCCAGCCGGCCCACGAACAGCACGGTCGGCGCGTCGGTCCGCCGCACGGGACGCCGCGACCGGTACCGGTCGATGTCGATACCGCACGACACCGGCACCGCGCGGGCCGGGAACCCGTTGTCGTGCAGCAGCCGCACGGCCCGCGGCGTCGGCGCGGTCACCACGTCGGCCTGCCCGAACACCCGCGTCAGGTCCCGCCACGCCCACCGCGACGCCACGCCCTGCAACCACGCCGGCACGCGGGCGTGCCCGAACAGGTTCTCCGGCATGAAGTGGTTGGTCGCCACGGTCGGGATGCCCAGCGCCGCCGCCCGCCCCAGCACGTGCCGGCCCACCACGAAGTGCGCCTGCACGTGCACCAGATCCGGCCGCAGCCCCTCCAGCAGCACGTCGACGTCCCGGCGCACCTGCCACGGCAGCCCGATGCGGAACGTGCGGTGGAACGGCGTGCGGTGCGAGCGCAGCCGGTGCACGGTGATCCCGTCGGCGCGTTCGGTGCGGGCCGCGCCGTCCGGCGACACGCAGATCACGTGCACGTCGTGGCCGCGGCCGGCGAGGCCGGTGGCGAGGCGGTGGGCGAACCGGGCCGCGCCGTTGACGTCCGGCGGGAACGTCTCCGCGGCGATGACGATCCGCATGGCGCGTCCGTTGGTCACTGTCGTCTCCGATCTGGTGGGCACTGCGGGAAGGGTTCGGGTGCGGGCCAGCGCGACGACACCGCCGATGGCGATCACGGCGCACACCACCTGGGCGGCGCCGACGAGCGGGCTGGTCCGGTTCGCCTCGCCGAGCAGTCCCGCGCCGATGCCGACGGCGACGAGCGGGTCCACGACGGTGAGGCAGGCGACCGCCACGTGCGGCGGTCCACTGGCGTAGGCGTGCTGGATGAACCAGCCGCCGACGAGGAGGGAGGCGGCGATGCCCGCCGCCGACAACGCGGTCGCCCACGTCAGGCCGCCCTGCTGGACGTCCTGCGACACCGACCGCATGAGCACGGAGACGAAGCCGTAGGCGACACCGCCCGCCGCGCCGAAGCCCAGGGCGCGGACCGCCGGGCGGGTGGACAGCACCCCGACCAGGCCGGGGACCGCGATCAGGCCGAGCGCCAGCAGCGCGGCCCGCACCTCGGCCTCCGGCACGACCGCGGTGGACGTGGCGCTGCCCGCGGCCAGGAGCACGAACGCCCCCACGCCGAACGTGGTCCACGCGACCGCGGGCAGCTCACGGCGGCGGCCGTCGAGGACCGCGGTGATGCCGATGGCCACCACGCCGACCGGCTGCACCACGCTCAACGGCGCCATCCCCAACGCCGCCGCGTGCACGCCGGCGCCGAGGACGAGCAGCAGCAGGCCCACCAGCCACCGCGGCCTGCGCAGCAGCTCCAGGACCCGCAACGCGCCCTCGCTCGCCCGCACGGCGTCGTGCTGCAGGCGTGCGGCGAAGGCGAAGAACACGGCCCCGAGGACCGCGAGCACCACGGCGAGCCAGGTCACGACGCCTCCTCCCGCCGCAGGACGGCCGACGCCAACGCGAACAGCAGGCCGTAGAGCACGGCGAACAAAACGCGTTCGAAAAGGCCGAGCAGCACCGCGCCGTCACCCGGGTACACCACCGAGACGTGACTGAGCATGAATGCCACGGACGTGATGCCCGCGGCCACCGAAAAACGACGCACGGTGGGACTCGGCAGGAACGTCCGGTGAATCAGCCAACCGGCCAGCGGCAGGCTCGCGAACATCACCGCGCCCGCGTACCGGTGCACCGCGCCGGAGAACGACGTGGGCGCGCCGGTCGGGTCGGTCGGGAACACCGTCGCCACCGCGAGGCCCGCCGACCACAGCCCCAGCAGCACCGCCACCGGCCCCCGCCTGGGCAAACCCGCGCGGACCAGGGCGACCAGCAGGCCGATCGACGCCGCCGCGAGCGTCAGCGACGTGAGCGCGAGCAGCCCCGCGCCGTGGTCCACGAAGATGTAATCGCTGACCGTGTGGGCGACCGGGCTCAGCTCCCCGGCCGAGGCCACGTGCAGGTAAACAATCGGGAACAGCGACAGGACGAACCCCGTCACCGTCCACGGCAACACCGCCGTGCGCCTATTCCCCCGGATCTCCACCACGAGGGAAATCCTGTCCCGGAATGGCGCGCGAACATATCGGGAACACCCCCGAGTCGACCCTGATGCCACCCGGAGAACCGCAGGGGGGCTGACCCCACCACCGGGGTGGGGCGGGCCACGCCCTAGGCTTCCGCGTCGTGAGCCCGCACCCCCAGCACCCTGCCGTGGAGGTGTCGGGGCTGGTCAAGCGCTACGGCTCCACCGTCGCGGTGAACGGACTCGACCTGACCCTCGACACCGGCACGGTCCTCGCGCTGCTCGGCCCCAACGGCGCCGGCAAGACGACCACGGTCGAGGTGTGCGAGGGGTTCCGGTCCGCCGACGGCGGCGAGGTCCGCGTCCTCGGGCTCGACCCGAAGCGCGACGGCGACGCGCTGCGCCCCCGCATCGGCGTGATGCCGCAGGGCGGCGGCGGGTACCCCGGCGTGCGGGCCGACGAGATGCTGCGCCTCGTGGCCGCCTGCGCCGCGAACCCCCTCGACCCCGCGTGGCTGCTGGACGTGCTGGGCCTGTCGTCGTCGGTGCGCACCCCGTACAAGCGGCTGTCCGGCGGCCAGCAGCAACGCCTTTCGCTGGCGTGCGCGCTCGTCGGACGCCCCGAGCTGGTGTTCCTCGACGAACCGACCGCCGGCATGGACCCCCAGGCCCGCCGCCTGGTGTGGGAGCTGGTGTCGGCGCTGCGCGCGGACGGCGTCAGCGTGCTGCTCACCACCCACCTCATGGACGAGGCCGAGGCGCTGGCCGACCACGTCGTCATCGTGGACGCGGGCCGCGTCGTCGCCCAGGGCAGCCCCGCCGAGCTGACCGAGCACCACGCCGACGACCGGCAACTGCGCTTCCGCGCCCGCCCCGGCCTGGACCTCACGCTGCTGCGCGACGCCCTGCCGGAAGGGCTGGACGTGCGCGAAGCCGGCCGAGGCAACTACGTCGTGCACGGCCGGATCGACCCCCAGGTGCTCTCCACCGTCACGTCGTGGTGCGCGCAGCAGGGCGTGCTGGCCGAGGAGCTGACCGTGGCCAGGCGCAGCCTGGAGGACGTGTTCCTGGAGCTGACCGGCAGGGAGCTGCGCTCGTGACCGAACCCACCGGCCGCTTCGCCCCCGGCACGTTCACGCCCGCGCCCGGCCGCGGCCGGCTCGGCCGGATGCTGCTCGCCCAGGCCCGCACCGAGACCGTGCTCACCCTGCGCAACGGCGAGCAGATCCTGCTCACCGTGCTCATCCCGGTCGCGCTGCTGGTCGCGATGAGCCTCATGGACGTCATCCCGGTGCCGGAACCGCGCGTCGGCTCGGCCACCGCGCGCATCCTCGCGCTGGCCGTGATCTCGTCCGCGTTCACCGGCCAGGCGATCGCGCTCGGGTTCGACCGCCGCTACGGCGTGCTCAAGCGCCTCGCCGCGACCGCGCTCCCCCGGTGGCTGCTCGTCACCGGACGGGTCGTCGCCGCCCTGGCCGTGGTCGCCGTGCAGGTCGTGATCATCGCGGCGGTCGCGCTGCTGCTCGGCTGGCGGCTGCCGCCGGTCGGCGGCGTGCTGTGGGCGGTCGCGCTGATCGTGCTGGGCACCCTGTCGTTCGGCGCGCTGGGCGTCCTGCTCGGCGGCGCGCTGCGGGCGGAGATCGTGCTCGCGCTGGCCAACATCGTGTGGTTCGTGCTGCTGCTCATCGGCGGTGTCGCACTCGGCGTGGAGACGCTGCCCGCCGCCCTGGCCGCCGTCGTGGACGCCCTGCCGTCCGCCGCGCTCGCGCTCGCCCTGCACGACGCGGTGGTCGAGGGCGGCGCGCCGGAGCCGCGGCACCTCGTCGTGCTGGTGGTGTGGGGCGTGGTCGCGGGCGCGCTGGCGGTCAAGACCACCAGGCTCGCCTGACACCCCCGGGCGGCGCTTCTCAGCCGGTGGTACCTACCATCGGACCGTGTCCGCCCCATCCTGGTTCACCACGTTCCTCCGCACGTTCCAGCGCGCGTTCGCCATCGCCGTCGTGATCGCCCAAGGCGGCATCGCGGTCACCGGGTCGATCGTGCGGGTGACCGGATCGGGGCTCGGCTGCCCCACCTGGCCCCAGTGCTTCGAGGGCAGCCTCGTGCCCGTCGAGCACCCCGAGGTGGCGTCGCTGCACCAGTGGGTCGAGTTCGGCAACCGCACCCTCACCGGCGTGGTCGGCGTCATCGCGGGCCTGTGCGTGCTGGCGGCGTGGTTCAACCGGCCGCGCCGCAAGCGGGTCGTGGTGCTCGCGCTGGTGCAGTTCGGCGGGGTCGTGCTGCAGGCCGTGATCGGCGGGTTCACCGTGCTCACCGGCCTGCTGTGGTGGACGGTCAGCGTGCACTTCCTGGTGTCCATGGTGCTGGTGTGGTTCGCCGTGCTGCTGGTCGCCGCGCTCGGCGAGGGCGACGAGCCCGCCCGGCCGCGCGTGCCCAGGCCGCTGATGGCGTTGCAGGTCGTGCAGGCCGTGGTGCTGGGGCTGCTGCTGCTGGCGGGCACGTTCGTCACCGCCGCCGGACCGCACGCGGGCGACGCGGCCACGCCGCGCCTGGACGTGCCGGTGGACACCCTGTCCCAGCTGCACGCCGACCTGCTGTTCCTGTTCCTGGGCATGCTCATCGCGCTGGGCTTCGCGTTGCGCGGCCACCCCGTGCCGCGGCGGCCGTACACCGCGCTGGTCGCCGTGGTGCTCGCGCAGGGCGCGCTGGGCATGGTCCAGTACTGGACCGGCGTGCCCGAGGTGCTGGTCTCGCTGCACGTGCTGGGCGCGGGCGCGGTCGTCGTGGCCACCGCCGCCCTGTGGGTCTCGACCCGGGAACGGCCTCACCGCGTGGACGAGGGCCTGCGCTCCCACACCGCGGGCAGCTCCGTCGCCAGCCACGTGTAGACCTCGTCCACGGTGCGCAGCCGCATCGCGCGTTCCGGGTCGCCGCTCATCAGCCGCATCCCGGCCTCGGTCAGCTCGCGCACGCTCACCAGGGCGTCCAGCTTGCGCTGGACCAGGTCCACCCACCGCTTCTCGTCGATCCGGTACTGCGCCGCCTGCCGCCCGCGCCGGGTGCGCTTGGTCACCAGGCCCGCGTTGACCAGGAACTTCAGGTTCGTGCTGATCGAGCCGCTGCTGGCCTCCAGCTCCTGCGACAGCTCGGCCGCGGTCCGTTCCGTCGGCTGGCACACCAGCAGGTAGCCGAGGATCCGGCCGCCGATCAGCGGGATGCCCTCCTCGGCGAAGTGGGCGGCGAACCGCTCGACCCACGCCGACAGCCGCGTTTCCCGTCCGACGCTCATGCGCCCCCCTGTAGCTCCACGGCCGACGATTCGGTCGACACTGAAGGCACAATAGGTCGTGTGCTGATCATCACGCAAAGGTGGCGCGCGTCCCGAGCGTTGAATTCAGGGGTCCTGAACGTAGGACACTCGTGACGCGAACGTAGGACTCACGCGTTCCGAACGTAGGACACACGCGTTCTGGAGGTAGGACACGCGGGGGTCAGAGGCGGCGCAGGCCGGCGAGGACGCGTTCCATCAGGCCCAGGTCGGGTTGCTCGCCGTCGGTGGACGCGGTGCGGTGCACGTCGATCAGGCCGCGTTCGGCCATGTCGCCGAGCAGCACCTTGGCCACCCCTAGCGGCAGGCGCAGCAGGGCGGCGATCTCCGCGACCGACCGGGGCCGGGCGACCAGCGCGATGACCTCGTGGTACTCGGCCTTCAGGGCTCCCGGGTAGTCCCAGTCCACCGCCGACACCAGCGTCTCGATCTCCAGCTGGAACGACGACGTGGTGCGGCCGCCCGTCCACGAGTAGGCGCGCACGATCGACGCCGCTTCCTCGCGCGGGTACTCGAAGGCGTCGTCCTCGTCGTCGAAGACCGGGCGGTGGGGCTTGGTGTCGCCGGTCGCGGCGGGTTCCTCGGGCTTCGGCTTCCCCTGCTTGCGACGTCGGGAGGAGTCGAGGCTGAACCCGTTGAGCAGGGCGGCGAACGTCTCGTCCGACGCCCTGGGCTCGTCGTTCCGGTCCATGACCACCTCACGCAGACGGGCGGGCCATCATCCGCTTCGCGCCGTGGAGCTGGGCGCGCAGCTCGGGTGTCAGGAGCTGGCCGACCTGGTCCACGACCACGGTCATCTCGTAGGCGACCTGGCCGACGTCGGCGTCCGGCGCGGCGAGGACGGCCAGGCACGAGCCGTCCCGGATCGACATGAGCAGCATGATCCCGTACTGCATCTCGATCACCGACCGCAGCACGCCGCCCCCGTCGAAGCAGCGGGCCGCCGACTCGGTCAGGCTGGCCACGCCCGCCGCGATCGCGGCGAGCTGGTCGGCCCGGTCGTCGGGCAGCCCGTTCGACGCGGTCAGCAGCAGGCCGTCGACCGAGATCACCACCGCGTGGGCCACGCCCGGCACGCGATCGACGAAGTTGCTCACCAGCCAGCCGAACTGGTCGACCTGTCGCGACTTCTGCGTGCTCATCCGTTCTCCTGCCCCGCTCGGTTCTCACCGGATCCCCGCACACCTTGCCGGATCCCCGTCTGGTAGCTGGCGAGGAAACCGCGTGTCGCCTGCGGATCCCTCCGGACGGGTGCCACCGCGTCGGGTGCGCTCGGCCGTTCGGCCACCAGGTTGGTCCGCGGCCGCCTCTTGGGCAGCTCCGCCGGAATGTCGTTCACGGGCTGGTCGTTCACGGGCGCCTCCCCGCGCGCGTGGGTGTCCGCGGCGCGGTGCCGCGCCGGTTCCGCCGGGCCCGACGGCACGGGACCGCCGCCGAACCAGGTCGAGGCCGTCCGCCGCGGCGCGGCCCCGGGCTGCGGGGGCGACGCGGGCGACGCGGGCGACGCGGTGTCCGGGGTGTCGACGGTCCGGCCCCGGAACGGGGTCCAGCCGTCCTCCTTCAGCGGCACGGCCGGCGGCAGCGGGGGCTGCGGCGACACGGGTCGCGGCTGGGCGGCGCGCGGCAGGACGGGCTGCGGTCCGGTCGAGGGCGACCCCGTCGGGCGCGGCACGACCGGCTGCGGCCCGGTGGACGGCGCGCCCGCCGGACGCGGCACCACCGAGGGGGACCCGGTCGGACCGGGCAGCACCGGCTGCGGGCCGGTCGACGGCGACCCGGCCGAGCGCGGCACGAGCGGCTGCGGGCCCGTGGACGGCAGCGCGGGCTGCGGGCCCGTGGCGCGCGGCAGGGCGGGTTGGGGGCCGGTGGACGGCGAAGGCGAGGGGATGGCCGGGGCGGGCGTGGGGCGGACCGGGGCGGTCGCGCGGACGAGGTCCGCGGGCAGCGCCACGACCGCGCGCAGCCCTTCGCCCTGCTCGCGCAGCTCCACCTCGATGCCGTGCCGCCCGGCGAGCCGGCCCACCACGTACAGGCCGAGCTGGCGGGACACGGTCAGCTCGCCGGAGTCCTCCGACGCGGCCAGCGCGATCCGGCGGTTGGCCTGCGCCAGGTCCTCCTCCGACATGCCGACGCCCGCGTCGACCACGTCCACGAGCACGCCGCCGCCCGCCCGGTGCCGGCCGCCGACGACGACCTGCGTGCGCGGCGGCGAGAACGTGGTGGCGTTGTCCAGCAGCTCGGCGACCAGCCGGACCAGGTCGCCCGCGGCGTAGCCGACGACCTCCACCGACGGGGTGGTCTGCACGACGACCCGCTGGTACTGCTCGATCTCGGACGCGGCGGCGCGCAGCACGTCGCCCAGCGGCACGGGGCGGGTGAAGCGGCGGGCCACGTCGCTGCCGGAGAGCACCATCAGGTTCTCGTTGTTGCGGCGCATCCGGGTGGCGAGGTTGTCCAGCTTGAACAGGTTCGCGAGCTGCTCGGGGTTCTCCTCCTGCCGCTCCAGCTCCTCCATGAGCTTGAGCTGCCGCTCCACCAGGCCCTGGCTGCGGCGGGACAGGTTGATGAACGCGTTGCGCATGCTGGTGCGCAGGTCGGCCTGCTCGGCCGCGGAGGAGACGGCCTGCCGGTGCACCGCGTCGAACGCGCGGGCCAGCTGGCCCAGCTCCTCCCTGGTCTGCACCGGCACGGGGGCCACGGTCACGTCGTGCGCCGCGCCCTCCCGCAACTGCGCCACGAGCGTGGGCAGGCGGTGCTCGGCGACGTCCAGCGCGGCGGTCCGCAGGGTGCGCAGCGAGCGCAGCAGGTGGCTGCCGACGACGAAGCCGATGCCGCCGGCGAGGAACATCGAGGCGAGCAGGATGACCGACGCCGCGCCCGCCCGGTCGCTGGTGGTGTCCTGCAACCGGCCCGCGGCGGCGGTGAGCTGGCCCTCCAGCGACCGCAGCACCACGCCGAGCTGCTTGAGCGTGCTCTCCGAGCCGCTGTTCCACGCGTCGGCCTTGACCAGCAGCTCGACCGCGCCGGAGTTGACGCGGACCTGCTGGAACAGGCTGTTGCGCAGGTCCACCTCCTGGCCGGAGACGGTGCTGCGGTAGTCGGCCTGCTGCTGCGGCGTGGCGACCGCGGAGAAGTCGGCCAGCTTGTCCTGCTGGCGGGTGTAGGACTGCTCCAGCGCGGTGACCTCGTTGTCGGTCAGCCGGCCGCGGCTGATGCCGGCCAGCACCGTGGCGTGCTGCCAGGACACCTGCTCGCCCGCCATGGCGAGGTTGTGCAGCGCGGTCGCGGTGCCGGACAGGGCCGGGTCGCCGAAGTCGCCGACCATGGCCTGGTCGAAGTCGAGCAGGGCGCGCACCACCACCGTGTAACCGCCGATGGAGCCTTCCAGGTCCACGCTGCCCGATTTCACGCGTTCGCGGAGCTGGGGCAGGCCGTCGAGCTGGACGACGACGTCGCGGAACCGGGCGTTGGCGACCTCGCCGAGGGTCGTGGTGCGCTCCATCAGGTTCCGCACGCCGGCCGCGGCGTTGTCGGTGGCGCGCGTCAGGTCGTGGAACTCGCGCTCCGGCACGCCCGCGTCCTCGGCGCGCTGCGCCGACATGGCGCGTTCCGCCTGCACGGACGCGATCAAGGGGTCGATGCCGGCACGCAGCGTCACCATGCGCTGCATCGCGGCGTAGGTGTCGGCGCTCTTGACGTACCCGCGGATCTGCACCACGCCGGTGACGACCGCGACCAGCACGGGCACCGCCAGCACGGCGGCGACCTTCACCGGCAGGCGCCAATTCCGCCAGTCGGCGACGGCACTCCACCACTGCCCGCGCGCGTTGTTGTCGCCAGTCACCTGAGAAGCCCCGGGAAAGTCCGTAGTTGTTTCAAAGTTGAACGACGCCGACGCTGTATTGACCGACGAGCGTGGATGTTGCTGCGCGGATAGTAGGTGGTCAACAGGCCGGGGACAACGACCTTGCGGTGGGTCCCCATCCGATCGGCGCAGCGTGACGACGCTGCGTGCGCCCGCCCCCCGGTTGAGACGCTCCGATGCCTCCGGTCGTGCAGTCGTGACCCGACCGATGGCGTCATGTCGTTGACTGGCGGCGGAGCGCGGTTACGCTGAGCGCTCGCCGCCGGCCCGCGTGCGGAGCGTGCGCGGCGAGGCCAAATCCCCGTGGAGGATTGATGACGAAGGCGATCCTGCCTCCGACGGATTCCCGACCCGCCCGCGGCGGGCGCGGCTTCGCCACTTTCGACGACCCCGGCTCACCCCTGTTGGTCGACGAAGCGGGCGACCCGGACTTCGTGGCGCTCCAGCAGAGCGCCGATTTCCGCGAGTTGCGCAAGCGCATCGCGGTGTTCGTGCTGCCCGCCACGTGCGGGTTCCTGCTCTGGTACCTCGGTTATGTCGCGTTGTCGGCGTACGCGCCCGAGTTCATGGGCACGGCGGTGTGGGGCGTGATCAACGTCGGCCTGCTGTTCGGGCTGCTCCAGTTCGTCACGACGATCGCGCTGACCCTGGCGTACGCGCGCTACGCGCGGCGCCGGCTCGACCCGCAGGTCGACGCGGTCCGCTCGCTCACCGCGGAGGACCGGGCCTGATGGGCGGCAACACCGCGATCAACCTCGGCGTGTTCGCCGTCTTCGTGTTGATCACCCTCTACATCGTGTACCGGGCGGGCACCCGCAACGCGACCGCGTCGGACTACTACGCCGCGGGCAGCAGCTTCACCGGACCGCAGAACGGCATCGCGCTGTCGGGTGACTTCCTGTCCGCCGCGTCGTTCCTCGGCATCTCCGGCAGCATCGCGGTCAACGGCTACGACGGCTTCCTGTACTCGATCGGCTGGGTGGTGTCCTGGCTGCTCGGCCTGATGATCATCTCGGAGCGGCTGCGCAACACCGGCCGGTTCACCCTCGGCGACGTGCTGGCCTTCCGGATGCGGCAGCGCCCGGTGCGCGCCGCGGCGGCCAACGTGACGCTGGTGATCTCGCTGTTCTACATGATCGCGCAGATGGCGGGCGCGGGCGCGCTGATGGCGTTGCTGCTCGACGTGCACAGCAAGGTCGGCCAGTCGGTGATCATCGCCGTGGTGGGCATCGTCATGGTGCTGTACGTGCTGGTCGGCGGCATGAAGGGCACCACGTGGGTGCAGATCATCAAGGCCGTCTTCCTGATCATGTGCGTGACCCTGATGACGGTGTTCCTGCTGGGCAAGTTCGGGTTCAGCCTGTCGGCGATCCTGGAGACGGCGTCGCGCAACACGCCGCTGGGCCCGCAGGTGCTGGAGCCGGGCGTGCGGTACGGCGCGACCCCGACGAGCCGGCTCGACTTCCTCTCGCTGGCGCTGGCGCTGGTGCTCGGCACCGCGTCGCTGCCGCACGTGCTGATGCGGTTCTACACCGTGCCGAACGCCCGCGAGGCGCGCCGCTCGGTGGTGTGGGCGACGTGGATGATGGCCGTGTTCTACCTGTGCACGCTGGTCATCGGGTTCGGCGCGCTCGCGCTGGTCGGCTCGAAGGACATCACCTCGGCCCCCGGCGGCGAGAACTCCGCCGCGCCGCTGCTGGCCTACGAGATCGGCGGCTCGGTGCTGCTGGGCGTGGTGAGCGCGGTGGCGTTCGCGACGATCCTCGCGGTGGTGGCCGGGCTGACGTTGACGGCGTCGGCGTCGTTCGCGCACGACGTGTACGCGAACGTGATCAAGCACGGGCAGGCCGACCCCGCCTCGGAGGTCCGGGTCGCCCGGCTGACCGCGGTCGTCGTGGGCCTGCTGGCGATCGTCGGCGGCATCGCGGCGAACGGGCAGAACGTGGCGTTCCTGGTGGCGCTCGCGTTCGCGCTGGCCGCGTCGGCGAACCTGTCGACGATCATCTACTCGATGTTCTGGAAGCGGTTCAACACGCCGGGCACGCTGTGGGCGATCTACGGCGGGCTCGGGTCGTGCGTCATCCTGTTGATCTTCTCCCCCGCCGTGTCGGGCGCGAAGTCCTCGATGTTCCCGGACGTCGACTTCGCGTGGTTCCCGCTGAGCAACCCGGGCCTGGTGTCGATCCCGTTCTCGTTCCTGTGCGGCTACCTGGGCACGGTGCTGAGCAAGGAGAAGGCCGACCCGGCCCGGCAGGCCGAGATGGAGGTCCGCTCGCTGACCGGCCTCGGCTCCGGCCTGCGGTGAGGCCCGCGCCGGACGCCGGGGCACCCGACGCTCCCGACCTGCGGTAACGACGGCGGACGCCGGAGCACCCGGTGCTCCGGCGTCCGGCCTGTCGGGGTTCTCGGCGGGTCAGCGCCGGGCGAGGGCGGCGCGGACGGCGGAGGCGAAGCGGAGCGGAGCGGTGGCGTCGGTCTGGCGGAAGCCCAGCGACGGCTCGACCAGTTCCAGTTCCAGCAGCAGCGGGGCGCGGTCGGGGCCCGGGATCAGGTCCACCCGCGCGTAGAGCAGGTCGGCGCGGCGCAGGCCGGTCAGCTCGGCGGCGGCGTCCATCACGTCCTCGGCGACCCGGCGCTGCGCGGGCGACGGCGTCGCGCCGGACAGCCGTTCCAGCAGGTACAGGCCGGACTCGTCGTACTCGGCGTCCGGCGTGAGCATCGCGCCCTTGGTGAACGCGTGCGAGTACTGCCCGCCGAGGAACACCATCGCGGTCTCGCCGACCGAGTCCACGTGCGACTGGTACGGCTGCACGAGCGCGGGCACGCCCAGCGCGGCCAGGTGCGCGGCCGCGGCCGCGTGGTCGCCGGGGGCGACGCGCAGCGCGCCCCGGGACCCCGCGCCGACGGTCGGCTTCACCACGAACTCGCCGTCCGGCCAGTCGGTGAAGCCCGGACCGGCCACGGCCGTCGGCACGACCGGCACGCCCGCCGCCGCCAGGTCCACCAGGTAGGTCTTGTCGGTGTTCCACCGCACCACCGACGCCGGGTTCACCAGCGCGGGCTCGGTGTCGCACCAGGCCAGGAACTCCGGCAGCCGCTCGGTGTAGTCCCACGTGGACCGCAGCACGACCAGGTCGGCCCGCACCGGCGTGCCCCACGCCGCCCACGACGCCTCCACGCCGACGTCGGCGAGGGCGTCGACCAGGGCGTCGTCGTCGCCGTCGCCCGCGGGCAGCGACTCGCACGTGGCGAAGAGGACCTTCACCGGCCGGCCATCTTCCGGCGGTGCGCCGGGCCGATCTTCACCGCCGCGGTCGTGTCGCGGTCCCACTCGTGGCGCTCCAGGTCCGGGACCGCCTCGACCACGGCCTCGGCCGACGCCACGTCGGGCAGCACCACGTCGCCCATCGCCCCGTCGTCACCGACCAGCACGACCCGCGCGCCCGCGCGCCCGACGTTCTCCACGACGGCGCGGGAAGGCTTGCCGTGCGCGGCCACGAACGCGGTCGCCGTCTTCACCGCGCGCCCGATCCTCTTGTCCTCTGCCACGTCGGCCAGACTAGAACCTGTCGGTAACCTGCGCGCACGTGACGGCACTCACGACGTCGTCAGAGGGTCTCGACGGCGGCCCGGGCGTAGAGGCCGGTGGCCAGCTCGGTGCGCCGGTTCACCTTCAGCTTGCGGTAGGCCCGGGTGAGGTGCTGCTCCACCGTGGACACGGTGATGAACAGCTTGTTCGCGATCTGCCGGTTGCTGTAGCCCCAGGACGCGAGCGTCGCCACCCGGGCTTCCGCGTCGCTCAGCGCGCCGCCGGGCGGCAGCTCCGCGACGGCCGGGGCGACGGGCTGCTCCGGGGCGGTCGTCGCGCCGACCGTGCGGCCCGGTTCGGCGGCGCCGCACTGCTTGGCGATCAGCCCCGCGCTGCGCAGCGCCATCCGCGCCTGGCTGAAGCTGCCCAGCTCGTGGTAGGCCCAGCCGAGGTCGGACAGCGCGGTGGCCAGCTCCAGCCGGTCGCCCGTGCTCTGCAACGCCTCGACCGCGCCGCTGAGCAGGGCCACCCGGCGGTTCGGCTCGGTGGTGGCGGCGATGATCCGGGTGGACACGGCGATGAGCCGGGCGTTGTCCACCTCGCACAGGTCGCTCTGCTCCTTGGCGAGCCGGCGGGCCCGCTCCGCGTTGCCCAGGCGCAGCCACGTCTGGGCGGCGTCGGTGCGCCACGGCGACAGCGCCGGGACGTCCGCGTCCCACTTCCGCATCAGGTCGCCGACCGCGTGGAAGTCGTCCAGGGCGGCCCGGTAGCGGCCGGTGGCGTGGTAGTAGAGGCCGCGGGCGCGCATGTGGTGCAGCCCGATGCCGGTGTCGGCCATGGCGTCGGGCACCGGGGTGCCGAGCCGGTCCAGGGCGTCCTCCACCCGCCCGGCGGCCAGGTGCACGCGGACGAGCGTGCCGACGGGCAGGCCGATGACCACGCCCCAGCCCTCGGGGGGCAACGTGTCCAGCGCCAGCCGCCCGTACCGCTCGGCGACGTCCAGCTCGCCGCGGCGCAGCGCGATCTCGGCGCGCATCGCGGCCAGCAGGGCGTGCCAGGTCGGCGCGCGACGGCCGGAGACCTCCGCGAGCAGGCGGCGGCACCACGCCTCGGCGTCCGCGGGCCGCTCGCCCGCGATCTGCGCGGTCAACGCGCCGAGGGTGTGCATCAGCGTGTGCTCCTCCAGCCGGGAGGTCTGGAGCACGCGTTCGGCGCGGGCGAGGCTCTTGGCGTCGAACCCGCCGTGGGGCAGCAGCCCGGTCAGGGCCAGCATGCACGCGCGACCGCCGGTGGGCCGGGCCTCGGGCAGCTCGGCGGACCGCCCGAACCACGCCAGCATCTGGACGACCAGGTCCACCTGCCGGTCGTCGAGCAGGCCGGCGCGGGTGGCCGCGGTCAGCTCGTCGAGGTGGGCCGCGGCCGCCGCCGGGTCCACGCGCCACTGCACCCGGGCGACCATGGCCGTGGTCGTGGCGCGGCGCCGCTCGTCGCCGCCGGACTGGCGGGCCAGCCACAGGCAGGCGCGGGCGTGGTCGGGGTCGTCCTCGGCGAGCGCCTGCTCGGCGGCCTCGTGCAGGACGGGCAGCAGCGCCGCGTCCACGGCCTCGCCGGCGCGCACGAGCTGCCGGGCCACGGTCGCGGCGTTGGAGCCCTCGGTGCGCAGCAGCAGCGCCGCGCGTCGGTGCAGCCGGGTGCGCTCGGCCGGGGCCAGGGCCTCCAGCACGGCCGCGGCGGCGGCCGGGTGGCGGAACCAGCCGCCGGCCAGGACGCCGCACTCCTCCAGCGCGGCCAGCGCCCGGCTCACCGACTCCGGCTCCGCCTCCACGAGCTTGGACAGCAGCAGCGCGGGGCGCGGTTCGGCGAGCACGGCCAGGCCGCAGGCGGCGGCGAGCAGGGTGTCGCACGCGGCCAGGCAGCTCAGCAGCGCGTGCCGGAACGCCGCGCCCGCCTCGGGGGCGGCGCGGTCGGGGGTGTCCCGGTTGTCCTCGGCCAGGGCCCGCACCAGCGCCGGGTTGCCGCCGGTGAGGTCGTGGCACCGCTCGGCAAGGCCGCGGCCGCGCGGACCGAGGTGGCCGGTCAGCAGCGCCGTGACGCCGTCCCGCGACAGCGGGTCCAGGCGCAGGCGGCGGCAGACCGGGTGGCGCGGCAGGCCGGCGGGCAGCGGGCGCTCGCCGGTGCCGTCGCCGAGCACGACCAGCACGCCCCGGCGGGCCCGGCGCACGACCGACGACAGCACCTCCAGCGACGGCCCGTCGCTGTCGTGCGCGTCGTCCACCGCCATCACCACGGGCTCGTCGGACCGCTCGACCAGGTCGAGCACGGCCATGCACAGGTCGTGGTGGACCACGGGCGGCACCGGGTCGCCGCCCGCCGCGTCGCGCAGCAGCCGCGCCACGTGCCCGGCCTGGTCGGCGGGCAGCCGCGCGCCGCGCAGGAGCTGGTCGAGCACCCCGAACGGCACGGCCCGCTCGGCGGGCGCGCCCGAGGCCGACAGGACCACCGAGCCGCGCGCGGCCTCCTCGGTGAACGCGGCGAGCAGCTCGGTCTTGCCGGTCGCCACCGGCCCGCCGACCACCGCCATGCGCCCCTTGCCGTCACGGCTCTCGGTCAGCAGCGCGCGTAACTCGGACAAGTGCGATTCCCGTTCGAACAGCATCGAGAGGTCCCCCAGACCAACTCATCGCGCACACCGACCCGAACCGACCGACCGGACTCCCCCCGAGCGGCGTCGTCGCCGTGTTCCCCCGGTCAGATCTACCACGATTCCACCGCACAGGTCACATCGTGGTGCCGAACATCCTCCCGCTCGTCCGACGTGGGAAAACGGGGTCAGCGCACGGGCGTCAGCCGCACCGGCAGCTCCCCGATGACGCGCATGAACGTGCCCGGCCAGCGCTCCGGGCCCCGGCCGCCGCGCTCGATCCGGTATCGGATCAGGGCCTCCAGGCCGACCCGCACGACCAGCCGCGCGATCGGCGCGGCCACGCAGAAGTGGATGCCCTGGCCGAAGGCGAGCGTGCGGCCGGGCGGGCGGGTCAGGTCGAGCGTGTCGGGGCGGTCGAACGCGCGGGGGTCGCGGTTCGCCGCGCCGAGCACCACCACGACGTGCTGACCGGCGGGCAGCGGTGTGCCGGCGATGTCGGCGTCCTGCACCGTCATGCGGGTGGTGACCTGGAGCATCGGGTCGTAGCGCAGCAGCTCCTCCGCCGCGTCGGCGACGCGGTCGGGATGGTCGCGCAGCCAGGCGAGCTGGTCGGGGTGGTCGAGCAGGTTGTGCACCGCGCTGCACAGCGCCGCCGTGGTCGTGCTGAAGCCCGCCGCCAGCAGGTTGAGCAGCAGCAGCGCCAGTTCCCAGGACGAGAGGCGGTCGCCCGCCTGCTCGGCGCGCACCAGGTCGGAGACCAGGTCGTCGCCGGGGTCGCGGCGGCGTTCCTCGGCCATCTCCAGACCCGCCTCGATGAACAGGTCGCGGGCGATCGTGCGGCCCGCCTTCTGCTCGTCGGTCAGCGTGAAGCCGGGGTCCAGGCCGCGGGCGCTGTCCTTGACGCTCGCGAAGAACAGCGGGTGGTACCGCTCCGGGATGTCCATCAGCCGGGAGAGCACGAGCGCGGGCAGCGGCGCGGCGAACGCGGCGCGGAGGTCGAACTCGCCGCCGTCGGAGCCGGCCGCCGCGTCGCGCAGCAGGGTGCGGGCGTGCTCCTCGGCGTGCGGGCGCAGCCGGTCGACCACGCGCGCGGTGAACGCCCGGCCGGCCAGGGCGCGGACGCGGGTGTGGTCCGGCGGGTCCAGGAACATGACCGGCCTGCCGCTGCCGCCGTCCACCGGGTCGGCCACGAACTGGTCGGCGATCATCGGGTGCTCGCCGATGCCGAACCGGGGGTCCCGCAGCACGGCCGCGGCCTCCTCGAACCCGAACACCGCGACCGAGTCCGCGGACGTGCGGCACCAGCCGCCGTGCGCGTCCTGCAGCTCGCGGTACCGGGGGTAGGGGTCGCGGTGGAAGTCGGGGTCGAAGACGTCGAACGGCAGCAGCCGCGCCGCCGTCTCCCTGCTGTAGGCGGTGAGGTCGGTCATCGGGCGTTCTCCTCCGTGACGCTGACGGGCACGTCGAGCAGCACCGTGTGCTTGTTGTTGGGTCCGTGCACGACCGGCCCGGACAGGCTCAGCTCCGCGACGCGGTCGAGCAGGGCGGTCAGCAGCAGCCGCAGCTGGAGCCGGCCGAACCCGTCGCCCGAGCAGCGGTGCGTGCCCCAGCCGAACGCCATGTGCGGGTTGGGGTCGCGGCGGATGTCGAACACGTCGGGGTCGGCGAACACCTCGGGGTCGCGGTTCGCGGCCGGCCACCACAGCGCGACCTTGTCGCCGGCGCGGATGCGCGTGCCGCGCACGACGACGTCCCGGGTGGCGGTGCGCCGGTTGTACGGGTTGGCGGGCGCCCAGCGCAGCACCTCCTCCACCGCGCCGTCCAGCAACGACCGGTCCCGCTTGAGCAGCGCCCACTGGTCGGGGTGCTCGGCGAACGCCTGGACCGCGGCGGCGAGGGTGTTGCGCGGCTGCTCGTAGCCGGACACGAACAGCACGGCCGCGTGCTGTTCGCGCTCGGCCTCCGACAGGGGCTCGTCGCCGGGGATCCCGCCCAGGGCCAGCAGCGTGCCCAGGTCCGCGGCGGGTTCCTTGTCCACCAGGAACTTGCGGAAGTAGTCGCGCACGGCGGCGAACGTGGCCCGCGACTCGTCGGTGGCGCGCCCGGTGCGCCGGTCGGTGAACCCGAGGACCGCCCTGACCCAGCCCAGCAGCAGGGGCCGGTCGGCCTCGGGCACGCCCAGCAGCGCCGTGACGGCCTCCAGCGCGAACGGCTCGGCGATGCCGGTCACGACCTCGACGCCGCCCGCGCGCACCGCCCGGTCGACCAGCTCCTCGGCCAGGGCGCGCAGGCGCGGTTCCAGGGCGCGGCCGGTGAGGACCGGGTGCAGCGCCCGCTTGATGTGCGCGTGGCGCGGGTCGTCCATGGCGAACAGGACGACCCCGGCGAGCATCCCGATCGGCATGTCCTCCAGGTGCGTGCCGCCGCCCGCGCGGGGACCTCCGCCCCGGGAGGAGAACGCGGGGTCGGCCGCCGCGGCGGCGATGTCGGCGTGCCGGGTCAGCACCCAGAAGCCGTCGTCGCGCGAGTCGCCGTGCGGGTGGAAGAACACGGGCGCTTCCTCGCGCAGCCGCGCGAACAGCCCGTACGGCACGCCGTCGGCGAAGTTGTCGTGGTCGGTGAGGTCGATCCCGCCGAGCACGGCGGGCAGGGGTTCGGTCGTCATGCTCACCTTCAGGTCGTGGTCAGGAACTCGTAGCCGTCGCCCGCCAGCCAGGCCCGGCTCAGCTCGCCGTAGGCGGGCGCGCCGTCGGGCGACAGGTCGCGCCACAGGCCGGCCAGCCGGGCCCGCGCGGCGGTGAGGTGCACGTCGGCGAGGTGCTGCGCCCGCGCGTCGCCGTGGGCGCGGGCGAGCACGGCGGACGCGGCGACCAGCTCGCCCGCGATCCGCCCGGAGGTGATGAGGAACTCCTGGTCGGCGAACAGCTCCTCGGCCGGGCGCTCCCGGGTGACCTCGTCGTAGACGGACGCGAAGCGCCTGGTCTGCTCGGCGACCGCGGCCAGGTGCGCCCGGTTGCGCGGGCCGAGGTCCAGCCCGGCGAGGTCGGCGGCCGCCGGGTCCACGACCGGGCGCTCGTCGGTGTAGTAGCGGCCGAGCAGGAGCTGGGCGATCTGGTGGTCGAGCCGGAAGTCGACGTTGCCCGCCATCCGGAACCCGCGCGCGTCGCGCAGCGCCCGTTCGGCGGGCAGCACGGGCGCGCCGCGGCGCCGCTTGCTCGCGGCGGTCTCCAGCCCCTCGCCGCCCAGGAGCGCCACGGTCCGGTCGGCCAGCGCCCACGCCGTGCCGGTGAGCACGTTGCGGGTCAGGAACGTCTCCAGCCACCGGCCCGGGATCAGGCTCCAGCGGGTGATCGCGTCCATGGCGTAGACGTCGCCCATCGCCCGCGCCACCATCCGCTGCACGCGGTCGTACCCGCCGAGCGGCCGGCCGTCGACCACCCGCCGGGACACGAACCGCCGCGACCACTCCAGGCAGTTGCGCGCCACCGCCAGCGCGGACGCGCCGGCGAAGTAGACCCGGCCCCGGAACGCGATGGCGTTGATCGCCGCGGGCAGCCGCAGCTGACCCTCCGAACCGGACAGCACGCGGTCCGCCGGCACCCGCACGCCGTCGAATCGCAGGGCGCCGCTGGGCAGGCCGCCGCTGCCGATGAAGTCCACGGTGGACTCGACGGAGAAGCCGGGCGACGCGGTGTCCACGAAGCACACGCCGATGCCGCCGTCCACCGTCGCGGACACGGCCAGCAGGTCCGCCACGGGACCGTTGGCGGTGTAGAGCTTGTCGCCGTGCAGGACGTAGTGGTCGCCGGACCGCGTGGCGGTCATCTTCGGCAGCCGGTTGTTCTGCCCGGCGTGGTCGGTGTCGCCGAACCCGGACAGCGCGCCGCCGGCGACCCGGTCGCGCACCCAGTCCCGCAACGGCCCCTCGGGCAGCGCCGGGTACAGCGCGCCGGCGCCCGCGCCCGCCTGCACCGCGACCACCTGGCCGACCGGCACGGACGTCCGCGCCATCGCCGCGATCACCCGGACCACGTCGTACGGCGAGAGCCCCGCGCCGCCCAGCTCCGGGCCGAACGAGACGGTGAGGAACCCGTCCCGGCGCAGGGCGTCGAGCAGCCCGTCGGGCAGCGCGCGGGTGCGGTCCAGCTCGTCCGGGTCGGGCACGTGCGCGGCCATGAACGCCTCGGCCCTGGCCACCCACGCGTCGCCCGCGGCCCGCTCGGCGGCGTCGCGCACCGGGAAGTCGGCGAGCAGCCCGACGTCGAGCCTGCCCGTCAGCAGACCGGTCTCCAGCGAGTCGGTCCCCGGCGAGTCAGCGGACATCGTCGCCCCCCAGCGCCCGGAGCCCCGCCTCGACCGCGACGAGCTGCGCGGGCCGCGTGCCCGACGCCGCCACGAACCCGTCGGGCCGCAGCACCAGGAAGCCGGGCGGCCGGCCGTCGAGGTGGTCGTGCTCGACCAGGCGGGGGTTGCGGTCGGCCAACGCCGACGCGTCGGCCACCAGCGCCGACGTCGCGGGACCGGTGGTGAGCAGCCGCAGCCGCCCGTCGCCGTCCCACGCGGGCACCCAGTGCGGCGCGCGGCCGACCTCCGCCGCCGGGGACGGCACGCGCAGCAACTCGTCGGTGTAGCGGACGTTGCGCCCGGCGAGCAGCGGCACGAACCGCCGGCGCAGCGCGCCCGTCCGCTCCAGCGCCCCCCACAGCGCGTTGCGGACCCGGGAGCCCACCGGCCCGAGCATGAACACCTTGAGCATCCGGCCGGTCATGGCGACGACCTGCTCGGCCGCCTGCCGCCGTTCCACCGCGTAGCCGTCGAGCACGGCCGGGCGGAACCGGCCCCGGATCACGCCCGCGAGCCGCCACGTCAGGTTGTCGGCGTCCTGGAGGCCGAGGTTGAGGCCCTGGCCGCCCAGCGGCGAGTGGGTGTGGGCGGCGTCGCCGACGAGGAACGCCCGGCCGTGCCGCAGCCGGGCCGCGATCCGCTCCGCGCTGGCGAACGTGGTGAGGTGGTCCAGCTCCAGCACCTCGATGCCGCCGGGGCCGCGCTCGTCGAGCAGGCGTTGCACGCCGGCCGCGGAGACCGGCAGGTCCGGCGGGATCGGCGCGGACACCCGCACCCGGCCGCCGGGCAGCGGCCCGAACACCAGCGAGCCGCCGCGGCCGAGGAAGTAGTGGACCGCGCCCTCCCCGAAGTCGCCCGCGAACCGGCCCTCGGCGAGGATGAGCGTGGTCGGCACGGCCCGGCCGGGGAACTCCACGCCCAGCCGCTCCCGCACCGCGCTGCGCACGCCGTCCGCGCCGATCACCCAGTCCGCCTCGACCAGCTCGACGCCCGACGGCCCGGTGACCTCCACGGTGACCGAGTCGGTGCCCGGCACGAGGTCGGTGAACCGGACGCCGCGCTCCACCTTGCCGCCCAGCCGTTCCAGCGCCTCCTCCAGCAGCCGGGTGGTCTGCTCCTGCGGCAGCAGCAGGGGCTCATTCTCCGCGCCGAGCGCCACGCGCAGCGTCCGGCCGCCCGCCAGCTCGTAGACGTTCGCGCGCACCGTGACGCCGAGCCGCACGGCCTCGTCGCGGATGCCGAGGCGCCCGAAGATCTCCAGCGCGGGCGGCCACAGCTGCACCGCGCGCGACCCCGTCTGCCGCTCGGTGGACTGCTCCAGGACGCGCACCTGCACGCCGAGCCTGAGCAGGCCCACGGCGGCGGTCATCCCGACCGGGCCGGCACCGATGATGACGACCGTTGTCCTCGACTTCACGGCTGCTCCAGTTCGTCCAACCAGGTGTCGACCGCGTGCGCGGCGGCGTCGACGTGCGCGTCGACCAGGCTCCAGTGGGTGGCCGGGACGTCCACGACGGCGGCCCCCGGCCAGCGCGCTCGCCAGTCCGGCACGTCCGGCCAGTCGTCCATCGGGCGGTCGGCGCGGGCCAGCAGCGTCGGCGCCGCGATCCCGGCCGGCCGCCACTCGTCCAGCAGCCGCAGGTAGGCGTCCATCGCCGCGCGCCGGGCGTCGGTCACGTCGGCGAGGCGGCCGGCGACGCCGGCCAACAGCGCGGGCCGCAGCGCGTCGAGGGCATCCCACGGGTAGGTGTCGAGCAGGACCAGCGCGGTCAGGCCGTCGTCCGCCAGCAGTCGGGCGGCGCGGTGCGCGACGAGACCCCCGGAGGAGTAGCCGACCAGCGCGAACGGCGCGCCGTTCGCCGCCCGTGCGGCGACCTCGGCGACGTGCTCGGCGACGTCGTCGAGGCCGGAGGGCGGCGGTTCCCCATCGGCGAAGCCCGGCAGCGGGAGCGCCACGACGTCGCGCCGGCCCTGGAACCGCTTGGCGAACGGCACGTACTGGTGCGGTCCCGAGTCGGCCAGCACGGTCGGCACGCAGATCAGCTTCGGCCCGCGCGGACCGGTGGCCAGGGTGAGCGGGCCCGCCGGCGCGGCGGGCGCGGCGTCGCGCCGCAGGTGGGCCACCAGCGCGTCCGGGGTGCCGAGGTCGCGCAGCTCCCGCACGGTGAGCCGGACGCCGGTGGCGGCGGCGAGCCGGTCGCGCAGCTCCACGGCCCCGACCGAGTCCAGGCCCAGCTCCAGCAGCGGCCGGGACATCACGACCGCGTCGGGGTCCGGCTGCCCGAGCACGCGGGCGACTTCGCGGCGCACCCGCTCGACCGGGTCCGTGACCACGACCTCGGGTTCGACCGGCGGGGCGGGCCTGGCCACGACCGGGTTCGCGCCGGCGGACGCGGCCCAGTAGCGGCGGCGCCGGAACGCGTAGGTGGGCAGGTCGACGCGCCGCCCGCCGCGGTGGTCCGCCGACCAGTCGACCGGCACGCCGCGCACGTGGGCCGCGCCCAGCGACGCGTGGAAGCGGCGCAGGTCGCCCCGGTCGCGGCGCAGCGTGCCGACGACCACCGCGTCCACGCCGGCCCCCTCGGCGGCCTCCGCGACGCCCGCGGTGAGCAGCGGGTGCGGGCTGGTCTCGACGAACGTGCCGAAGCCGTCGGCGAGCAGCGCCCGCACGACCGGCTCGAACAGCACCGGCCGCCGGCAGTTCTCGAACCAGTACCGGGCGTCCAGCTCCGCGCCGGCGAGCGGTCCCCCGGTGACCGTCGAGTACAGCGGCACGCGGCCCGCGCGCGGCCGGACGAACGACAGCAGCCCGATCAGGCGGTCGCGCACCCGGTCCACCTGCGAGCTGTGGGACGCGACCAGGGCGCTCATCACCCTGGCCCGCACACCGCGCGCGGCCAGCGCGGCGACCAGCTCCGTCAGCGCGTCCACGTCGCCCGCCACGGTCACCGCGCGCGGCCCGTTGAGGCCCGCGACCGACACCCGCCCGTCCAGCAGGGGCTCCACCTCGGCCAGGGGCGCGGCCACGGAGGCGACCCCGCCCAGGCCGAGCAACTCCTCCGCGAACACCCGGGAGCGCACGACGATCAGCCGCGCGGCGTCCTCCACCGACAGCGCGCCCGACGCGCACGCCGCCGCGACCTCGCCCTGCGACTGGCCGACCACGGCGTCGGGCCGGACGCCGCGCGACTCCCACAGCGCGGCCAGCGCCACCATCACCGCGAACAGCACCGGCTGCACGACCTCGACCCGGTCGATCGTCGGCGCGCCCTCCGCGCCCCGCAGCACACCCTCGACGGTCCAGTCGACGTGCGCCTCCACCGCCGCCGCCACCTCGCGCAGCCGGGACGCGTAGGCGTCGTCGGCGTCCAGCAGGTCCAGCGCCATGCCGGGCCACTGCGAGCCGTGGCCGGGGAAGACGAACGCGGTCCGGCGGGGGTCGGTGACGCTGCCCGTGACGACGTCGTCGGACGGCTCGCCCCGCGACAGCGCGTCCAGCGCGGCCACCTGCCCGGCGCGGTCCGCGCCGAGGACGACCGCCCGGTGCTCCAGGGCGGCGCGGGTGGTCGCCGACGAGAAACCGAGGTCGCGCAACGGCTGCCCGCTCGCGGCCACGTGGTCGCGCAGCCGGCCCGCCTGCGCGGCGAGCGCGGCGGCCGAGCGGGCCGACAGCAGCAGCGGGACGGCCGCGTCGGGCCGCTCGTCCGGTGCGCCGGACGAGTCCGCGTCGTCGTCGGGGACGTGCTCCAGGATCACGTGGGCGTTGGTGCCGCTCATCCCGAACGCCGACACCCCGGCCCGCCGCACCCGCCCCGTCCGCGGCCACGCGCGGGGCTCGGTGAGCAGCCGGACCGCGCCGGCGTCCCAGTCGACCTGCGTGGTGGGCCGGTCGACGTGCAGGGTGCGCGGCAGCCGGCCGTGCCGCATCGCGTGGACCACCTTCATCACCCCGGCGAGGCCCGCGGCGGCCAGGGTGTGCCCGATGTTGGACTTGACCGAGCCGAGCAGCAGCGGTTCGCCGGACCGCCGGCCGTAGGTGGCCAGCAGGGCTTGGGCCTCGATCGGGTCGCCCAGGGTGGTGCCGGTGCCGTGCGCCTCCACGACGTCCACGTCGCTCGCGGTGAGGCGGGCGTCGGCCAGCGCCTGCTCGATCACCCGGACCTGCGCCGGGCCGTTGGGCGCGGTGAGGCCGTTCGACGCGCCGTCCTGGTTGACGGCGCTGCCGCGCAGCACGGCGAGCACCGGGTGGCCGTGGCGGCGCGCCTCGGACAGCCGTTCCACGACCAGCGCGCCGACGCCCTCGGCGAAGGCGGTGCCGTCGGCCGCGTCCGCGAACGCCTTGATCCGCCCGTCCGGCGCGAAACCCCGCTGCCTGCTGGTGTCCACGAACGAGATCGGCGTGGCCATCACGGTGGCCGCGCCCACGACCGCGAGCGAGCACTCGTCGCGCCGCAGCGCCTGCGCGGCCAGGTGCAGCGCCACCAGCGAGGTCGAGCACGCGGTGTCGACGGTGATCGCCGGGCCCTCGAAGCCCAGCGCGTAGGCGACCCGCCCGGACAGCACGCTCTGCGCCGCGCCGGTGATCCGATAGGGCTCCACGTCGTCGGTCGAGTTCGCCAGCAGGGTCGCGTAGTCGTTGGTGACCGCGCCCGCGTACACGCCGGTCCGGCTGCCGCGCAACGCGACCGGGTCGATGCCCGCGCGTTCCAGCGCCTCCCAGACGACCTCCAGCAGCAGCCGGTGCTGCGGGTCCACGACCAGCGCCTCGCGCGGCGAGATGCCGAAGAACTCCGCGTCGAACGCGGCGGCGTCGTGCAGGAAACCGCCCTCGCGGACGTAGGAGCGGCCCCGCTCGTCGGGGTCGGGGTGGTAGAGCCGCTCCAGGTCCCAGCCGCGGTCGGTCGGGAACCCCGACACGGCGTCCACGTCGTCCTCCACCAGCCGCCACAGGTCCTCCGGCGACGTGACGCCGCCGGGGAACCGGCACGCCATGCCGACGACGGCGATCGGCTCGTGCCGCCGGTCCCGTTCCTCGCGCAGCTGCCTGCGGGCCTCCTGGAGTTCGACGGTCGCGCGCTTGAGGTAGTCGCGGAGCTTCCGCTCGTCGGACATGGCACTCCTCCCGGGCTCAGCCGAGTTCCTGGTCGAGCAGGGCGAACAGGTCCTCGTCGCTGGTGTCGTCGCCGACGGCCGGGCGGGCGGCGGGCTCGGCGACCAGCTCGGCCAGGAACTCGCGCAGCCGGTGGGCGAGGGCGGCGCGGTCGGGCGCGACCGCCAGCGCGGCGCGCAGGTGGTCCAGCTGCTCGTCCACGGACACCGCCGGCTCCCGGGGAACGAGCCGCCGGACGACGAACCCGGCCACGGCCGACGCGGTCGGGTGGTCGAAGACGAGGGTCGCGGGCAGCGCCACCCCGGTCGCGGCGGCGAGCCGGTTGCGCAGCGACACCGCGGCGAGCGAGTCGAACCCGAGGTCGCGCAACGCCCTGTGCGGGTCCACCGCCTCGGCCGAGGCGTGCCCCAGCACGGCCGCGACCTCGGCCAGCACCACGGCGAGCACGCGCCGTTCCCGGTCGGGTCCGGTGAACCCGGCCACCGGGCCGGCGGTCGGGCGCGGCGGCTCGTGCAGCTCCGACAGCAGCCGGCTGGGCCGGGCGGAGGTGAACACGGGCGCGAACCGGGCCCAGTCGACGTCCGCGAGCACCAGGCCCGAGTCGCCGCGCTCGAACACCGCCGCCAGCTCCGCCGCCGCGGCGTCCGGGTCCATGGGGACGAGCCCGAGCCGTGCCAGGTGGTCGGCGTCACCGGTGGCCCACGGGCCCAGCGCGACCGAGATGCCCACGCCACCCGACCGCCGGACGCCTTCGGCGAGCGCGTCCAGGTGGGCGCTGACCGCGCTCGACGCCGCCTGCCCGGCGCTGCCGACCGTGCCGGCGATCGAGGTGAGGACGACGACCGCGTCGAGTCCGGTGGGCGCGGGCACCTCCAGGTCGGCCGCCGACGTGTCGGCCAACGGGGTCGCGCCGCCGACCGGGGCGATGTGGACGACGGCGGTGACGGGCCCGTCCGCCGCCTCCCACACCACCCGGTCCGCGCCGGCTTCGACCAGCAGCCGTGCGACGGGTCCGGCGATGGGCGAGTCCGCGCCGGTCACCAGCACCGTGCCGCGCGGCCGCCACCCCCGCCCCGGTCGGGACCGGGCGCGCACCAGGCGGCGGACCAGGACCTGACCGCGGACGGCGAGCTGGTCCTCCTCGCCGACCGCCTCCAGCAGCGCGGGCAGCCCGGCGAGGTCGGCGGCACGGGCGAAGGCGTCGGCGGTGTCGGAGGGGGTGGCGGAGGGGGTGGCGGAGGGCGTGGCGGAGTCGGTGTTGAGGTTCCCGTCGGAGAGGTCGATCAGGCCGCCCCACCGGCGGGGCAGTTCCAGGGCGGCCGTGCGGCCCAGTGCCCACACCTGCGCCTGCTCCGGGTCCGGCGCGGGGTCGTGGTCGTCCACGGCGACCGCCCGGCGCGTGACCGCCCACACCCGGAAGTCGAGCGCGGCGGCGGCGCGGATGACCGCGAGCGCGGCGGCGGCCGGCTGGTCCCGCCCCACCGGCCACAGCACCCGGTCGAACGGCTCCTCCGCGCGCAACCGGTCCGCGAGCCCGTCGAAGTCGTCCACCTCGACGGTCCGCACGCCCGCCACCGGCCCGGTCCCCGGCGGCGACAGGACCAGCCACCGGTACCGCGCGGGCCGGGGCGCGACCGGCAGCGGTCGCCACTCGACCGCGTGGCGCCAGGACCGCGCGCCGAGCCAGAACCGCTCCCGCTGGAACGGGTAGGTCGGCAGGGGGATCCGCCGCGCGCCCGGCGTCAGCGCCGACCACGCGACGTCCGCGCCCCGCACGTGCACCTCGGCCAGCGCGGCGAGCAGCGTCTCGACCTCGGGCCGGTCCCGGCGCAGCGCGGGCACGAACACGTCGTCCGACATCTCCCGCCCGAACGCGGTCAGCGTGGCGTCCGGCCCGAGCTCCAGGAACGTCGTCACGCCCCGGTCGCGCAGCCACCGCACGTCGTCGGCGAACCGCACGGTGTCGCGGACGTGCCGCACCCAGTGCTCCGGCGAGGTGACCGCCGACGTCAGCGGGATCTCGGGCGGGTGGAACTCCAGTCCTTCCGCGACGCGCCGGAACTCGGCCAGCACCGGCTCCACCAGGTGGGAGTGGAACGCGTGGCTCACCCGCAGCCGCCGGGTCCGGACGCCGCGCGCCGCCAGCTCCGCCTCGGCCTCGGCCACCGCGCCGGCGTCGCCGGACAGCACCACCGACTCCGGCGTGTTCACCGCGGCCAGCGCGAGCCGGTCCGACAGCAGGTCGGCGATCCGCTCCTCGGAGGCCAGGACCGACAGCATCGCGCCGCCCGCGGGCAGCGCCCCCAGGAGCCGGCCGCGCGCGGCGACGAGCGTGGCCGCGTCCGCCAGGGACAGCACCCCGGCGACGTGCGCGGCGACGAGTTCGCCGATCGAGTGGCCCGCCACGTGGTCCGGCCGCACGCCGAAGCTCACGACCAGCCGGAACAGGGCGACCTCGACGGCGAACAGGGCCGCCTGGGTGTAGCGCGTGTCGTCGAGCCGGTCGCCGTCGCGCACCACGTCGGCGAGCGGCCGGTCCAGGTGCCGGTCCAGCTCCGCGCACACCGCGTCGAACGCCTCGGCGAACACCGGGAACGCCGCGTGCAGCTGTGCGCCCATGCCCGGCCGCTGGCTGCCCTGGCCGGTGAACAGGAACGCCAGGCCACCCGCGACGTCCCCGACGACCGCGCCGGACGGGAACGCCGCGAGACCCGCGCGCAGCTCCTCGACCGACGCCGCGAACAGCACGGCACGCCGGTCGAGCGCGGCACGCGTCGTGGCCAGGGAGTGGGAGAGGTCGGCCGGGTTCGGGTCGGGTGAGGCCGAAGCGAGGAAGTCGTGCAGCCGACGTGCCTGGGCCCGCAGCGCCCGCGGGGTCGCGGCGGACAGCGGGAACGGCAGCACGCCGGTCGGCTGGGGCGTCGCCGGCCGGTCGGCGGGCCGGTGCTCCTCCAGCACGACGTGCGCGTTGGTGCCGGAGATGCCGAACGACGACACCGCGCCGCGCCGCGGCCGGTCGCCGGGCCACGGCCGGGCCGACGTCAGCAGCTCCACGGCCCCGGAGTGCCAGTCGACGTAGGGCGACGGCGCGTCCACGTGCAGCGTGCGCGGCATGACGCCGTGCCGCATCGCCTGCACGACCTTGATGACGCCCGCCACGCCCGCCGCGGCCTGGGTGTGGCCGATGTTGGACTTGAGCGAGCCCAGCCACAGCGGCTCCGCCCGGTCGCGGCCGTAGGTGGCCAGCAGCGCGGACGCCTCGATCGGGTCGCCCAGGCGGGTGCCGGTGCCGTGCCCCTCCACCAGGTCGACGTCGGCGGGGGTCAGCCCGGCGTCCTTCAGGGCGTCGCGGATCACCCGCTCCTGGGCCGGGCCGTTGGGCGCGGTGAGGCCGTTGGACGCGCCGTCGGAGTTCACCGCGCTGCCGCGCAGCACGGCCAGCACGTCGTGGCCGAGCCGTTCGGCGTCCGACAGCCGCTCCACCAGCAGCACGGCCACGCCCTCGGCCCACCCCGTGCCGTCGGCCGCCGCCGCGAACGACTTGCACCGGCCGTCGGCGGCCAGCCCGCGCTGCCGGGCGAACTCGACGAACGTGGTCGGCGTCGCCATCACGGTCACGCCGCCCACGATCGCCATCGAGCACTCCCCCGCCCGCAGCGACCGCGCCGCGAGGTGCAGGGCGACCAGCGACGAGGAGCACGCCGTGTCGACGGTCAGCGACGGTCCCTCCAGGCCGAGGGCGAACGACACCCGGCCGGACAGCACGCTGCCCGCGCCGCCGGTGAGCCGCAGGCCCTCGACGCCCTCGGGCAGCGCGGCCCCGTGCCCGTAGTCGTGGTACATCAGGCCCGCGAACACGCCGGTCCGGCTGCCGCGCAGCGAGCGCGGGTCGATCCCGGCGCGTTCCACGACCTCCCAGCAGCTCTCCAGGAACAGCCGCTGCTGCGGGTCCATCGCCAGCGCCTCGCGGGGCGAGACGCCGAAGAACGCCGCGTCGAACTCGGCCGCGTCGGGCAGGAACCCGCCCCGGTCGACGGTGGTCGTGCCGGCGTGGTCGGGGTCCGGGTGGCGCAGCGCGGCGAGGTCCCAGCCGCGGTCGGCCGGGAACGCGCCGGTGCCGTCGCCGCCCGCCTCGACCAGCCGCCACAGGTCCTCGGGCGAGGCGACGCCGCCGGGCAGGCGGCAGGCCATGCCGACGACGGCGATCGGCTCGTCGGACGGCCCGACGAGCCGCTTGAGCCGGGCGACCTCCTTGACCGAGTCGCGCAGCGCGGCGACGACGTCCTCGTACTTGGCCATCCGCTCCCCCAGTGCTCAGTCGCCGAGGCCGGCCCGCGCCAGCGCGATCAGCTCGTCCACGTCGAGGTCGTCCACGTCGAGGTTGTCCACGTCGGGCTCCTCGTCCGGGCGCAGCGCGGCCCGCAGGTGCTCGGCGAGGCGTTGCGGCGTCGGGTGGTCGAAGACGACCGTGGGCGTCAGCCGCACGCCCGCCGCCCGGCCGAGCCGGTCGCGCAGCTCCACCGACATGAGCGAGTCCAGGCCCAGTTCCCGGAACCCGCGCCGCACGTCCACGCCGGGGTGGTCGAGCACCCGCGCGACCTCGCGGCGCACCAGGTCGAGCGCGGCCCCGGCCAGTTCGGCGTCCGACATCGCGGCGGCGCGCTCGGCCAGCGTGACGCCGTCCCCGTCGGGTCGCCGTCGCGCCCGCCGCGGCGCGGACCGCAGCGGCACGACGGTGGCGTTGTCCAGCTCCAGCACGGCGTCGAACAGCGCGAGGCCGTCCGCCGCGGGCAGCGGCGCCATGCCGAGCCGCGTCAGCCGGGCGGTGTCGGCGTCGGCCAGGCCGGCCGCCATGCCCACGCCCGCCCACGGCGCCCAGGCGATGGAGGTCGCCGCGAGGCCGTCGGCGGCGCGCTGCCGGGCGAGCGCGTCGAGGAAGGAGTTGGCCGCCGCGTAGTTGGCCTGACCGGCCGCGCCGAGCACGCCGGAGGCCGAGGAGAACAGCACGAACCCGGCCAGGTCCAGGTCGGCGGTCAGCTCGTGCAGCGTCCACGCGCCGTCCACCTTCGGCCGCAGCGCGGTGTCCAGGCGCTCGGGCGTCAGCGCGTCGACCGGGGCGTCGTCCAGGGTTCCGGCCAGGTGCACCACCGCGGTGAGCGGGTGCTCGGCGGGGATGCCGGCCAGCAGGGCGCGCACCGCGTCCGGGTCGGTCACGTCGCACTCCCGCCGGGAGACCGGCAGCACCCGCAGGCCGCGCTCCGCCAAGCGCCGGGTCACGAGCGCGCCCAGCCCGCCGGACGCGCCGGTGACCAGGACGGTTCCCCCGGGGTCCCAGGCGCGGCGGCGCGGGCGCGGCGTGATCGGGGCCAGGTGCGGGGCCAGCAGCGCGCCGTCGCGCAGGGCCAGGCGCGGCTCCCCGGTCGCGACGAACCCGGCCGCCTCGTCGTCGGTGACGTCCCGGTCGGTCTCCAGCAGCACGAACCGGCCGGGGTGCTCGGTCTGCGCCGACCGCACCAGGCCCTGCGCGGCGGCGTGCGCCGGGCCGGCGCGGGCGACCAGGACCAGCGGTGACGTGTCGTCGGACGCGAGGCGCCGCCGCACGGCCGCCAGCGCGTCCGCCACGGCCGCGCGCACGGCGTCCGGCACGGGGCCTCCCGTCGCGGGGACGCGGTGGACGGCCACCGGCGTGACGCGGCCCGGGGCCGGGGCGGGCGACCACGCCACGTCGAGCAGGACGCCGGCGGCCGGGGGCAGCCGGTCGGGCAGTGCCCGCACCACGAGGGACCGGACGGACGCCACGGGCTCGCCGTGGACGTCGGCCAGCACGAGCGACACGGCGTCGTCGCCGAGCGGCGTGACGCGGGCCCGCACGGCGGCGACACCCGACCGGTGCAGCCGCACGCCGCTCCACGCGAACGGCAGGCGCGTCGTTTCGGCGGGCAGCGCGAGGCCGACGACGTGCAGCACCGAGTCCAGCACGACCGGGTGCAGGCCCGGTCCGGCCAACCCGTCGGGCAGCTCGACCTCGGCGAACACCTCGGCCCCGGCGCGGCGCGCCGCGCGCAGGCCCCGGAACGCGGGGCCGTAGTCGAAGCCCTGGTCGGCGAGCCGGTCGTAGAAGCCGTCGAGGTCCACCGGCTCGGCGTCGTCGGGCCAGGCCGGCGGCGCAGCGGTGTCCGGCACGTCGCCGAGGACGCCGGAGGCGTGCCGCGTCCACGGTCCGTCGCCGGCGCGGAAGTGCACCCGGAACGGCCGCGTGCCGTCGGGGTCCGGGCCGTCCACGGCGAGCTGCACCTCCACCGCGCCGTCGGCCGGCAGCGCGAGCGGCGTTTCGAGGGTCAGCTCGGCCACGCCCGCGACGCCGACCTCGGCGGCGGCCCCGAGCGCGAGGTCCACCACGGCGGCGGCCGGGAGGACGACCGTGCCGCGGATCGCGTGGTCGGCCAGCCAGGGGCGTTGCCGCGTGGACAGCGCCGCGGTGCGCACCAGGCCGCCGGTGGCCAGCGGGACGGACGGGCCGAACAGCGGCCGCCGGTCCGCGGCCCAGTGGCGGCGGTGCTCGAACGGGTAGGTGGGCAGGCCGACCGGGCGCGGCGCGAACGGCGCGTGCACGGCGGCCCAGTCCACGTCGTGGCCGCCCGCCCACAGCCGGGCCGCGGCCGTGGTCGCGGTCGTCACCTCCGACCGGCCGCGGCGGACCACCGGCACGAACTCGACCGCCTCGCCGGGCAGGCAGTCGCGGCCGAGCGCGGTGAGCACCGCGTCCGGGCCGATCTCCAGGAACGTCGTCACGCCCGCGTCCCGCAGCCCGGTGACCGCGTCGGCGAACCGGACGGGCGCGCCGACGTGCCGCACCCAGTAGTCGGCGTCCCGGGCGCCGGGCGGCAGGATCGGCACCGCGGGCTCGTGGAACGCCAGCCGTTCGGCGACGCGGCGGAAGTCGGCGAGCACCGGGTCCATCAGCGGCGAGTGGAACGCGTGGCTCACCCGCAGCCGACGCGCGCCGGGGAACGCCTCGGCCACCCGCAGCACGGCCCGTTCGTCGCCGGAGATCACCGTGGCCGCCGGTCCGTTGACGGCGGCGATCGCGACGCCCGCCGGCAGCGCGGCCGCCACGTCCGCCTCCGCCGCCGGGATCGACACCATCGCGCCGCCCGCCGGCAGCGCGCCCATGAGCCGGCCGCGCGCGGCCACGAGGGTGGCGGCGTCGGCCAGCGACAGCACCCCCGCGACGTGCGCGGCGGCCAGCTCGCCCAGCGAGTGCCCGGCCACGTGGTCGGGCGTGATGCCCCACGACTCCAGCAGCCGGCACAGCGCGACCTCGAACGCGAACAGGGCGGGCTGCGCGAGCGCGGTGTCGTCGAACGACCCGGCCGACAGCAGCAAGCGGTCGAGCCCGGCGTCCACCGCGCGGACCGCCGCGTCGAACGCCTCGGCGAAGACCGGGTACCGGGCGTGCAGCTCGCGGCCCATGTCCCGGCGCTGGCTGCCCTGGCCGGTGAACAGGAACGCGACCCCGCCGGGGGGCGCGGGCCGCTCGCCCGGGACCGCGCGGTGCGCCATCGGCGTGCGGCGGGCCAGCGTGGCGGCCACGTCGACCCGGCGCGGCCGGTGGGTCAGCACGAACCGCTCGACGCGCTCCACCTGGGCGGCGAGGGCCCGCGGCGTGCGGGCGGACAGGACCAGCGGCAGGTCCGCGTCGTCCTCGGCCGGCGGGGGCTCGGGGACCTCTTCGAGGATGGCGTGCGCGTTGGTGCCGCTGATGCCGAACGACGACACGGCGGCGCGGCGGGGCCGGGCCACGGCGGGCCAGGGGCGCGGTTCGGTCAGCAGCGCCACGTCGCCTGCGGTCCAGTCCACCTTGGACGACGGCGCGTCCACGTGCAGGGTCTTCGGCAGCAGGCCGTGGCGCAGGGACAGCACCGACTTGATCACGCCCACCACGCCGGCGGCGGCCTGCGTGTGGCCGATGTTCGACTTGACCGACCCGAGCCACAGCGGTTCCACGCGGTCCCGGCCGTAGGTGGCGAGCAGGGCCTGGGCCTCGATCGGGTCGCCCAGCCGGGTGCCGGTGCCGTGCGCCTCCACCGCGTCCACTTCGGACGGTCGCAGGCCGGCGTCGGCCAGGGCGGCGCGGATGACCCGTTGCTGCGCGGGCCCGTTGGGCGCGGTGAGGCCGTTGGACGCGCCGTCGGAGTTGACCGCCGTGCCGCGGACGACGGCCAGCACCGCGCGGCCGTTGCGGCGGGCGTCGGACAACCGTTCCACCAGGACCACGCCCACGCCCTCGGCCCACCCGGTGCCGTCGGCGGCCTCGGCGAAGGACTTGCAGCGGCCGTCGGCGGACAGCCCGCCCTGCCGGGAGAACTCCACGAACGTGGCCGGCGACGCCAGCACCGCCACCCCGCCCGCGACCGCGAGCGAGCACTCGCCCGCGCGCAGCGACCGCACCGCCAGGTGCAGGGCCACCAGCGACGACGAGCAGGCGGTGTCCACGCTGAGGGCCGGGCCCTCCAGGCCGAGCGCGTGGGCGACGCGACCGGACACGACGCTCGCCGCGCCGCCGGTCATCCGGAAGCCCTCGTCGCCCCCGTCGTAGTCGTCGTCCATGACGCCCGCGAAGACGCCGGTGTCGCTGCCGCGCAACGTCCGCGGGTCGATCCCGGCGCGTTCGAACACCTCCCACGAGGTCTCCAGGAACAGCCGCTGCCGGGGGTCCATGGCCACGGCCTCGCGCGGGGAGATGTCGAAGAAGGCGGCGTCGAACCCGGCGACGTCGGTCAGGAAGCCGCCGTGCCGGGTGGTCGAGGTGCCGGGCCCGTCGGGGGCGGCCAGCGCGTCGAGGTCCCAGCCGCGGTCGGTGGGGAACGGGCCGACGGCGTCGCCGCCGGATTCGAGCAGCGCCCAGAAGTCCTCGGGCGAGGAGATGCCGCCGGGCAGCCGCACGCTCATGCCGACGATGGCGATCGGGTCGTCGGTGGGTTCGTCGGCGGGGTGGTCGGCAGTGGGTCGAGGGCGGGCATTGGCGGGGTCGCTGCCGGAGCCGTCGGCGGCGGCTCGGGGGCGGGCCTCGGCTTCGGCGGGATCGTCGGTGACGCGTCGGGGATGGGTGTCGCCCCGTTCGGCGCGCGCCCACCGGGCCACCGCGTCCGGCGTCGGGTGGTCGAACACCAGGGTGGCGGGCACCCGCAGGCCGGTCGCGCGGGCGAGCCGGTCGCCCAGTTCCACCCCCATCACGGAGTCGAAGCCCAGCGACCGGAACGTGCGGTCGCGCTCCACCGACCCCGGGTCCGCGCCCAGCACGGCGGCGACCTCCGCGCGGACGAGGGCGTCCACGTCGGCGGGCGGCGCGGGCGAGGGCTCGGCCGCGACCTCGCCGTGCCAGTGGCGTCGCCGCTGGAACGGGTAGGTGGGCAGCGGCACGCGCCGCCCGGTCCACCCGAAGTCGACCGCGACGCCCCGGGCGTGCAGCCCGGCCAGGGCGGGGCGGACGTCGTCGCCGGTGGCGATGAACGCCGAGGTCGGCTCGGCGGCGCAGGCACGGCCCAGCACGGCGAGCGTGGCGGCGGGCCCCAGCTCCAGGAACGTGCGGACGCCCGCCCCCTCCAGCCACCGCACGCTGTCGTGGAACCGCACGGCCTCGCGGGCGTGCCGCGCCCAGTGGTCGGCGTCGATGCGCTCGACGGGCCGGCCGGTCAGGTTGGACACGACCGACAGGCGCGGCGCGTGGTGGGTCAGGCCGCGCGCGACCTCGCGGAACTCGTCCAGCACCGGCTCGACCAGCGCGGAGTGGAAGGCGTGGCGCACGTCGAGCCGCCGGGTGCGCTCGAACTTCGCGGCCACCTCCCGCACCGCCCCCGCCTCGCCGGAGATCACCGTGGACGTCGGGCCGTTCACCGCGGCGATCGAGACGCCGGCCACCAGCGCCGCCCGCACGTCGGCCTCGCGGGCGTGCACCGACACCATCGCGCCGGCGGGCAGGCCCCGCATCAGCCGGCCGCGGGCGGCGACCAGCGCGGCGGCGTCGGGCAGGTCCAGCACGCCCGCGACGTGCGCCGCGACCAGCTCGCCGACCGAGTGGCCCAGCACGTGGTCCGGGGTGACGCCGAAGCTCTCCACGAGCCGGTACAGGGCCACCTCGACCGCGAACAGCGACGCCTGGGTGAGGTCCGTGCGCGCCAGCAGTTCCTCGTCACCGTCGAAGACCGCGGCCTGCAACGACCGCCCGAGGTGACCGTCCAGCTCCGCGCACACCGCGTCGAACGCCTCGGCGAACACCGGGAACCCCGCGTGCAACGCGCGCCCCATGCCGACCCGCTGGCTGCCCTGACCGGTGAACAGGACCGCCAGTCCTCCGTCCACGACCGGCCGCCAACCGGTGACGTCGAAGTCGCGCAGCTCCGCCAGGCGCTCGACCCAGGCCACGGCCCGGTACTCGAACGCGGTGCGCGTGGTGGCCGACGAGTACGCCACGTCCGCGATCGGGTCGGTCAGCTCGGCGAGGCGCGCCGCCTGCGCGGCCAACGCCTCACGCGACCGCGCCGACAACGGCACGGCCACCGGCCCGGGCCGGCCGGCGCTCCCCTCGGCGACGCCCGCACCGGCACCCGATCCGGCGGTGCCCGCCCGAGCAGCGCCCCGCCCGGCGGTGGCCGCCCGGGCCGCGCCCCACCCGGCGGTGGCCGCCCGAGCCGCGCCCCACCCGGCGGTGGCCGCCCGAGCCGCATCCGACCCGACGGTGGCCGCTTCCTCCGCGGCACCGTCCCAGCCGGTCAGGACGACGTGCGCGTTCGTGCCGCCCATGCCGAACGAGCTGACCCCCGCCGTCGCCCCCGGCGGCAGCCCGCGCGGCGACGTGTTCACGACCAGCCGCAGCTCGTCCAGCGGGATGCCCGGGTTCGCCGCGGTGAAGTTCAGGGAGGCGGGCAGCAGCCGGTGGCGCAGCGCCAGCACCGCCTTGACCAGCCCCGCGACACCCGCCGCGCCCTCCAGGTGCCCGATGTTGGTCTTGACCGACCCCACCGGCAGCGGCTCCTCCCGGGAGCCGAACACCGCGCCCAGCGCCGCCGCCTCCACCGGGTCGCCGACCGGCGTGCCGGTGCCGTGCAGCTCCACGAACGCCACCGAAGCCGGGTCCACGCCGGCCCGCGCGTACGCCTCGCGCAGCACCCGTTCCTGGCTCGCGCGCGACGGCGCGGTGAGCGTCGTCCCGCCGCCGTCGTTGTTCACCGCGCTGCCCAGCAGGACGGCGTGCACGCGGTCGCCGTCGCGCTCCGCGTCGGCGAGCGGCTTGAGGACGACGACACCGCCGCCCTCCCCGCGCACGTAGCCGTTGGCGCGGGCGTCGAAGGTGTGGCTGCGGCCGTCCGGCGAGAGCACGCCGAGCCGCCGGTTCACCTCGAAGGTGTCCGGGTGCAGGGCCAGGTTCACGCCGCCGGCCAGCGCGAGCGGCACCTCGCCGCGGCGCACCGCCTCCGCCGCCAGGTGCACCGCGACCAGCGACGACGACTGGCCCGAGTCCACCACCAGCGACGGGCCGCCCAGGCCGAGCAGGTAGGACACCCGGTTGGCGATCATGCCCCGGCTGCCGCCGGTCGCGGTGTGCCGGGTGATGCCCACGCCGAGGCGGGCGTAGTCGTCCCAGATCGCACCCAGGTAGACGCCCGCGTCGGCGGCGGACGCCGGCACGATCCCCGCGTCCTCCAACGCCTCCCACGCCAGTTCCAGCGCAAGGCGCTGCTGCGGGTCCACGGCCGCCGCCTCGCGCGGCGGGATGCCGAAGAACGCGGCGTCGAACCGGTCGACGTCGGGCAGGAAGCCGGCGCGCAGCGTCGCGGGCAGGTCGCGGCCGGCGGGCGGCGCGCCGACGGCGTCCACCCCGTCGCGCAGCAGGCGCCAGTAGGCGGCCGGGTCGGGCGCGCCGGGCAGCCGGCAGGCGATCCCGACGACGGCGACCGCGCCCGGTGCGGCGGCGCTCACCGCTCCCCGAAGCCGCGCAGCGGGCTGACCCGGTCCTCGCCGATCCGGGCCCGCAGCCCGGGGTCGGTCACGCCCAGGCCGGGTTCGGGCGCGAGGCACAGCACGCCCACCTTCCCGATGTGCCGGTTGGCCTGCACCGCGCGGGTGGCCTCGGCGACGTCGGACAGCCGGTGCACGGCGGACAGGGTCGGCGCGACGTGCCCGAGGCCGATGAGCCGGTTGGCCTCCCACTGCTCCTGGAGGTTGGCCGCGTGGCTGCCGATGATCCGCTTGAGCTTCATCCACAGGTACCGGTTGTCGTACTCGTGGTGGTAGCCGGTGCTGGAGCCGCAGGTGACCACCACGCCGCCGCGCCGCACGACGAACAGCGAGACGCCGAACGTGGCCCGGCCGACGTGCTCGAACACGATGTCCGCGTCCCGGCCGGTCCGCTCGCGGATGACCCGGCCGAGCCGCTTGCCCACCTCGATGACCCGCGCGGGGTCGTCCGCGACGTCGTCGGTGAGCCCGAACTCCGACCGGTCGAGCACGATCTCGCAGCCGAGCGCGCGGGCCGCCTCGGCCTTGTGCGCGGAGCCGACGATCCCGACCGGGATGCCGCCGCCGTTGCGGACGAACTGCACGGCGTACCCGCCGAGCCCGCCCGCCGCGCCCCACACCAGCACGACGTCGCCCTGCTTCATGCGCGCGCCCCGGTCGCTCACCAGCATCCGGTAGGCGGTGCCCGCGCACAGCGGGTTGCTCGCGGCCTCCTCCCACGTCAGGTGCGCGGGCTTGGGGACCAGCTGGCTGGCGCGCACCACGGTGTACTCGGCGAGGCCGCCGAAGTTCGTCTCGAACCCCCACGCCCGCTGCTCGTCGCCCAGCATCCCGTCGCCGTGGGTGGCGGCCTCCTGGTCGTCCACGTGCACCGGGCTGATGACCACGCGGTCGCCGACCCGCCACCGCCGCACACCCGCCCCGACCCGGACGACGACGCCCGCGCCGTCCGAGCCGACGACGTGGTGGGGCAGGTCGTGCCGCGCGGCCCACCCGCCCTGCCGGGCGTACTGGCGCAGGAACCGGAACGTGGGGATGGGCTCGAACATCGCCGACCACACGGTGTTGTAGTTGACGGCGCTGGCCATCACGGCGACCACGACCTCGTCCGGCGCGAGTTCGGGCATCGGGACCGGGCCGACGCGCAGCGACTTGCGCACGTCCTTGTCCTCGACCCCGCGGAACATGTCGACGTCCTCGACCCGGAGGTGCGCGGCGACGTACTCCGCGGGCAGGGGGAGGCGCTCGATCTCGTCGGGCGCGGCGTCGGCGAGCACCGCTTCGGAGAGAGAACTCATGGTCGCCCCTTCGTCAGCCTCGTGCGGTCCGCCCCGAGCTAACCGGCGTCCCGCACGGCCGGGAGAGCCCCTGCATCCCCTGTCCGGGCGGGGTGCCCAGGGGTCGCCCGCGACCGGGACTAGGGGGTCGGTCGGGGTGGCCGCCCGCACGTCGTGCCTCCGCGGCGGTGGCCCCGCGTTCCGCGCACGACGGCCGGCCGCGATCCGTCCTCGGTGACCGGGCACTCCTGCGTCCCCGGCGGCGCTGCCACTCCGGACCGGCCCCGGCCGGCGGGGCCTCTGGTTCACGCCACCGGTCCGACCACCGGGTAACTTGCGGGTGGTGACCGACAACCCCACCCTCACCGACCTGGTCGAACAGTTCCTCGCGTGGCACTTCGACCGCAACCCGGGCAGTGCCGCGATGCTCGGCTCCCTCGCCCACGACCACACCCTCGGCGACTTCGGCGCCGACGCGTTCGCCGACTACGAGCGCGGCGCGGACGCCTGGCTCGACCGGTTCACCGCGGCCCGCGCGGACGACCTGCAGTCCTCGGTGGACCGCGACCTCCTGGTCTCCGTGCTGCGCGGCGTCCGGGCCAAGGCCGCCTGGCCCGCGTGGCGGCGCGACCCGTCCGTCTACACGGGCGCGGTGCTGTACCCGCTGTTCAGCGCGTTCCTCAACCGGCTGCGGCCGGAGGCGGAGCTGGTGGAGAGCGTGGTGCGGCGGCTGGGCGAGGTGCCCGCCGTGCTGGCCGCGTGCCGGGCGAACCTGGACCCGGGGCTGGCCGCGCCGCGGATCGTGCGCCGCGCCGCCGACCAGGCCCGCACCGGGCGGGCGTTCCTCACCGCCACGCTGCCCGCCGAGGTGTCCGACCCGGCGCTGCGGGCCCGGCTCGCCGAGGCCGCCGAACCGGCCGCGGAGGCGTTCGACGAGCTGGCCGCGTTCCTGGACGAGTTCGCCGGGCGCGCCGCGGGCGACTGGCGGATGGGCGAACAGCTGTACTCGACGCTGCTGCGCGACCAGGAGGTGCTGGGCTACGGCGCGGCCGAGCTGCACGAACGCGGCAAGGCCGCCTACGCCGAGCTGGAAGCCGAGATGCGCGAGCTGGCCGGCACGGACGACTGGCACGCGGTGATGGCGTCGTTCCAGGACGACCACCCGCCGACGCCGGAGGCGATGCGCGCCGAGTACGAGGCCGAGACGCGGCGGGCGCGGGCGTTCCTGGTCGAGCACGGCCTGGTGACCTTCGCCGAGGGCGAGGAGTGCCGGGTGGTGCCGTCGCCCGCGTTCCAGCGGCCGGTGCTGGCCGTGGCGTCGTACATGTCGCCGCCGCCGCTGACCGACCAGCGCACGGGCCACTTCTTCGTGCCGTTCCCGCCGGACGGGTTCACCGCCGAGCAGACCACCCAGCGGCTGCGCACCAACTCCCGCGCCCAGCTGGCCACGATCGCGGTGCACGAGGCGTACCCCGGCCACCACTGGCACCTGTCGTGGCTGGCCGCGCAGGACCGGCCGGTGCGCAAGGTGTTCCGCACGCCGTACTTCTCCGAGGGCTGGGCGCTGTACGCGGAGAAACTGCTCCGCGAGCACGGCTACTTCTCCGCCGAGGTCGTCGGCGACGCCGCCAAGGCCCGCGCGCAGGAGCTGTCGCACGTCGAGGCGCGCCTGTTCCGGGCGGCGCGGATGATCGTGGACACCGCGCTGCACTGCGGCGACATGAGCGTCGAGGAGGCCGAGGAGTTCATGAGCACGAAGGCGTCGCTGACGCCCGGCACGGCGGTCGGCGAGGTCAGCCGGTACTGCGCCTGGCCGACGCAGGCGCCGTCCTACCTGACCGGGGCGCTGGAGATCGAACGCATCCGCGCCGAGCACACCGGGTCGCTGCGCGAGTTCCACGACACCATCGCGGGCGCCGGCGCGCTGCCGCTCGGCCTGGCCCGCAAGGTGGCTCTCGGCAGGTGAGACACACCGCCACCGCGGCGGCGGGCGGAACAGGCCGGCCGCCGCGGCGGTTGGCGTACTGACGTACGGACATCGCTACAGGAGGAACGACACATGCCGAAGGCAGTGGTGGTGCGCGCGACCGGCGGGCCGGAAGCGCTGGAGTTCGGCGACGTGGACGCGAAGTCGCCGGGACCGGGCGAGTTGCTGGTGGACGTGGCCGCGGCCGGGGTGAACTTCATCGACTGCTACCACCGCGAGGGCCGCTACCCGCTGGAGACGCCGTTCGGGCTGGGCCTGGAGGGCGCCGGCCGGGTCGCCGCGGTCGGGCCGGACGTCACCGGCTGGGCCGTGGGCGACCGGGTGGCGTGGGCACAGACCCTCGGCAGCTACGCGGAGCAGGCCGTGGTGCCCGTCCGGGACGCGGTGCCGGTGCCCGACGGCGTGGACGACGACACCGCGGGCGCGCTGCTGCTGCAAGGGCTCACCGCCCACTACCTGGTGACGTCCACCTACCCGGTGCAGGAGGGCGACGCGGTGCTCGTGCACGCCGCCGCGGGGGGCGTGGGACTGCTGCTGGTGCAGCTGGCCAAGGCGCGCGGCGCGCGGGTGATCGGCACGGTGTCCACCGAGGCCAAGGCGGCGCTGGCGCGGGAGGCGGGCGCGGACGAGGTGATCCGGTACGACCAGGTGGCCGACTTCGCGCCCGCGGTGCGGGAGCTGACCGGCGGCGAGGGCGTCGCGGTCGCCTACGACGGCGTGGGCAAGACCACCTTCGACGGCAGCCTGGCGAGCCTGCGGCGGCGCGGCACGCTGGCGTTGTTCGGCGCGTCCAGCGGCGCGGTGCCGCCGTTCGACCCGATGCGGCTCAACCAGGCGGGCTCGGTGTTCCTCACCCGGCCGTCGCTGGCCGCGCACGTGGCCACCCGCGAGGAGCTGGAGTGGCGGGCGGGCGAGCTGTTCGCGGCCGTCGCGGACGGCAAGCTCACCGTGCGGGTCGGCGGCCGCTACCCGCTGGCCGACGCCCGGCGGGCGCACGAGGACCTGGAAGGCCGCCGCACCACCGGCAAGCTGCTGCTCGTCCCGTGAGCGCACGGCCGGGAGGGCGCCGCCCTCCCGGCCGGACCGGGGTCAGCCCCCGACCTTGACCGCGTCCACGACGAAGATCAGCGTCTCGCCGGGCTTGATCTCGCCCTGCCCGTTCGGGTAGCCCTTGTCGGACGGCACGACCAGCAGCCGGCGACCGCCCTCCTTCAGGCCGATCAGGCCCTCGTTCCAGCCCTGGATCACGCTGGCCTGGCCGATGTTGCGCAGCACGAACGGCTGCCCGCTGTCCCACGACGCCTCACGGGTCCGCTGGTCGCGGAACGTCGCCAGCACGTAGTGCAGCTCGGCGGTGGAGCCGGGCGTGATCTCCGCGCCCGTGCCCGGGATCAGGTCCTCGACGACCAGCCCGTCCTGCGGCGTGCAGCCGGTCGGGACGGTGATCGTCGGCTTCTCCCCCGCCGCGCCCGTCACCTGGTACTGCGTCACCTCGCACGGCGGGCCGCTCGGCTCGGGCAGGTCGGCCTCGGTGGGCTGCTCGGCCTCGGGCTGGGCGGCGGTGGCGGACGGGGTGTTGGTCAGGGTGGACGGCCGGTCGCTAGCGGTGCACGCGGTCAGCGCCAGACCGGCGGACAACAGGGAGACGAGAGCCAGGGCCGTACGGCCGACAGTACGCATGGTTGCCGAGCTTAAGGTTCAGCACCGCGCGACGCGCCGCGGCCCCACCGGCAGGCCCAACGGCGGTCACCGTGCGCTGCTGTCGATCTACGAAGTAATCCGCAATTGTGCACTAATTACCGCTACCGCCGTTGCGTACTCGCGCGTACAGTGACTGCGCGCACTTGATCGTGTACCGAAAGCATTCGGCCGTTCGAGTGCCCACCAAGGAGGTGACATCGTGTCCGCGGAGCCGAAGGGCGTCCGCAGCAACCTGTTACAGGAATTGTTCTGGACCCGAACCGGTCTGCTCCTGCTGACCCTCGTGGTCACCTCGGGGATCAGCCTGGCCATTTCCAGCACAATGGATCAAGGTGCCCTGCGCACGTTCCTGGTGTCGGTCGGGACCGGCACGTTGATCTCGGCCGTGGTCGGGTTCGGGCAGACGTTGATCACGAGTTCGGCGGCGCAGCGGGCGCTGGTGACGCCGGTCGTCGAGGAGAGCCGCAAGGCGTTGCGCGACCTCGCCGCCGAGTACCGCGCCCTGGACCGCGAGTTCTTCCCCACCCACGTGTTCGAGCCGACCGCCCGCCCCGACCCGGTGTTCAACCAGGTGATGATGCAGGACCTGGAGCGCACCCGGCTGTACGTGTTCCGCGGCTTCTCCGGCCGGTACGCGGCGGGCCGGTTGCTGCTGTCGCAGTCGGAGTGCGAGCTCAGGGCCGTGCTGGCCGACCCGCGCGACGACGACGCGATCAGCGGGCGCGCCCGCTACCTGCTGCGCCACGAGGGCTCCGACGGCGACTACGACTCGATCGCGGCCGGGCTGCGCGAGGAGATCTCGATCGGCCTGGTGGGGCTGTTCGCGGCCCGCGGCCGGTGCTCGCGGATCGACCTGACGATCGTGTCCGACCCGCCGCTGGACCGGCTGGAGCTGTTCGACGACAGCGCGTGGCTCACCCTCTACAGCAACACCAGCGCGGGCGTGGTGCGCCTGTACCCGCGCACGGTGCGGTTCTCGGAGGGCTCCTTCGTCTACGGGATGGAACGCGCCGAGTTCCTGCGCATCAGCAATTCCAAGGCAGGGCTGCACGTCGTCATCACGCCGCGCACCGGTCGGGCGGACTTCCGCGCCCTGTTCGAGGAGATCACCGGCGCACCGCTCACCGAGGAGCGGTTCCGGGAACTCGAGGAGAAGTTCCACCGATTCCGCAAAGAATTCTCCGCCTTCGCCCAGTTGGGGAGCTGATAAGTCGTGCTGACCGAGTCCACCGGGTTCTCCGCGCTCGCGGAACTCGCCACGCTCATCGCCGTGGCCGACCCCCCTGTCGTCGACCACTGGGGACACGTCGAGAGGCGTTTCCGGGAGTGGGCGGGCCGGCCCGGGCTGCGGGAGAGGCTGCGCGGGCACCTGCGCGCCCTCTCCCCGCAGGAGGAGATGCGCATGGTGGCCAGATCGAGGGAGACGACGACCCACTACGCGTGGTGCCTGCGGGACGAGCCCGCGGAGCCGTTCACGTTCTGGCTGCACGAGTACAAGCCGCAGCGGGACTGGCGCCAGGGCTACGCCGACTCCATCCACAACCACCGCTACCACTTCTGCACCATCATCCTGTCGGGCGGCTACCTGCACGAGCGGTTCACCGCGCGGGTGGCCGACGACGGTCGGGCGATCCTGTCGACCACCCTGCTGCGCAGCGCCGAGGCCCACGAGGGTGCCTCGGGCACGATGCTCGCGCACGAGTTCCACCGCATCCCGAAGGCCGCGGACGACACCATGACGTTCCTGGTCAAGTCGCGGGCGGTCAGCCCGTGGAGCCTCAGCTACGACCCCGACACCCGCACCAGCCACCGGCACGTGCCGGTCGAGGCGAGGTTGGAGGAGCTGACGAACACGCTGTAACCGGCGCCGAGGACCGCCGCGCCCGCCTACCATCGGCCCACCCGGCACGGGAGGGTCCGATGAGCACTGTCACGGCGCGAGCGATCTCCGAGGTGGAGACCGAGGTCTGGCGGCTGTGCCGCGACCTCGCCGCGAAACTGCAGTTCCACGGCTGGCACCACGTCAGCTTCGTGCGCGACAAGGCCGTCCACTTCGCCCGGCGCAACGGCTCCGACGTGGCGCTGGTCGAGGTGGCCGCCCTGGTCCACGACGTGAACTACATGGTCCGGCGCAACTCGCTGCCGGTGGACGGCAAGCGGTTGCGGTTGGACATCCTGGCGCGCGCGGGCGTGCCGGACGACGTCGCGGCGCGAGTGGACGCCGTCGTCGAGGAGGCCGAGATGCGCACCCGCCACCGCGACATCTCGCCGGAGGCGCAGGCCCTGTCCGACGCGGACACGCTGTTCAAGGCCCTGCCGGTGACGCCGGTGGTGCTCGCGCCGAAGTACCTGGAGGAGAACGGCATCACGCTCAAGGAGCTGGCGCACAAGATCGTCGGCGAGCAGGCGGGCAAGCACGACGAGGGCTACTACTTCTACGACCCCGAGGCCGCCGCCACCTACTCCCGGTGGGCCACGGCGAACCTGGAGCTGTGGCAGTGCATCGTGGAGTCGCTGGACGACCCCGTGGTGAACGAACTGCTGTCGGCGGTGTCCTAGGCGGGCTTGTCCCAGACGACGAGGTCGAACACCACCTGCTTGTAGTCCTCGACCGACACCACGACGAGGCCGGCCCAGCGCCCCTCCGACGTCTGCACGCAAAAGGCCGCGCCTTCCTGCACCGCCTGGGAGTCGATGGAGGAGGTCAACCCCGTCGCGGCCCGGCAGTCCGCGAGGGACGGCCGGGCCGTTCCGACTGCGACGATCTTGTCCGCGTACAGCCCGGAGATGTACTGCATGTCCGCCTTGGACGAGTTCTTGTCGGACACCCCGCCGTTGTCGCCCAGGGAGTCGAAGTCGATGTAGTAGCCGGCGGTGAGCTCCACCCGGCCGGACCGGAACTCGGCGCCCGTCGGTCCGGCCGGCACGGCGGTGGTGGTCGTCGTCTGCCCCGCCCCGGCGCCCGTCGTGGCGACCGGGGTGTCGGAGGTGCCCGGCGACCCGGTCGTGGTGGTCGTGGTGGTGCCGGGTTGGGCGGTGCCCGCGGTGGGCCGCAGTTCGAGGCCGCCGAGCAGGCCGGCCGTGGCCGCGCCCACCACGGTGAGCAACACCGGGACCAGGAAGTGCTTGGTCAACTGCTGGTGCGGCCGGCGACCCCACCGGTAGAGCAGCCAAACGCCCACGAGCGTGACCACACCGGCCGCGATCAGGGACAACGGCACCTGGTCCTGGATGCCGCCGATCACCGACAGGAGCAGCGCCGCGACACCGGCCATGCCGCCGAAGACCTGCCAGCGGTCCACTGTCGCCTTGTCGAAGGACCCCCGGTCGGGTGACGGCCCATCCCCCTGCACAGACATGCCGGTCAGGCTAGCTATCCGCAAATATGCGGAAAGTGCATCAAGTGCGGACCGCCGACCCGGCACGCGCATGAGACGTGGATCGGGCGCGGGCTCTACGCGAGGCCGCGCGTTACGACCTGCCGTGGACGGCGGTCTTCAGGCCGTGCTCGAGGTCGGACACGAAACTCCGCCAAGAGGGCACCTCCCGGATGGGGCCGTCGGGGTCCAGGCGCTCGAGCAGCTGGCGTCGATGCTGCGGGAAGCGCTCCTGGAACTTCGCCAGCTTCCTGCCGGTCAACCCCGAGGCGACACCCAGCACGTCCTTCAAGAGCTTCTTCGGGTCCGGCACGGACTCGACCCGGGAGGGACCGGGGAGGTCGAGCCTCGCCCGTCCCCGGGGATTGCCGGCCACCGTTCGGATCTCGCCTTCGTCGGTGAGGAGCCAGGCTTCCGTCATCCTGATCGGGATGACCGAGGCGAACAGCAGATCCGGGGCGGCATCGCGGAAGGCGGTCGCGATCTCCCGCAGCCTGGCCTCGCGCCCGTCCCGGTCGGCGTCCCGGTGCACGATCACGAGGTCGTACTTCCCGCCGATCAACAGTGACGTTCGCAGCTTCTCGGTCACCGATTTGCCGGGCGGGTTGGGGAGCCTCCCGAGATCGGGGTCCGTAATGGCGACCTCGATGCCGAGACGCGCCGCGCACATCTCCACCTGCGGCACGATTCCGCTGTCGCTCGTCCCCTCACCGAGGAAGAGAACGCTGAGGATCACCCGATCTCCATGCTCGTCTGCACCCCGGGCGGCGTGGTCAGGTAGGGCAGGACGTCGAGCTTCGTGACCGGTGTCTCGTCACCGTGCCTGGCCCGCCACGTGTTTTCCATCGGGCGCAGGCGCAGCGCGTGCGCCGGTGAGCCGTCGGCAGCCGTGCGGATGGCCGTGTCGGCGAACAGCAGGTCGTTCGGGTTGACGAGTTGCACGATCCCGGGTGAATGGGTGTTCACCACGACCTGGCGGAACGGGTTGTCCACTCCCGGTTCGACCGTGGGGTCGACCGCGAGATCTTCGACGAGACGGACCATCGCAGCCAGGTTGGCGGGATGGATTCCGTTCTCCGGCTCCTCCATGCAGATCAGTCCGACCACGGTCGGGTCTTCCAGGAGCACGCAGAGGGCGAGGAACCTCAGCGTGCCCTCCGACAGGCTCCGGGCGGGGAGTTCGAGACCGCTGGCTTCGCGGAGTTGGATCGTCAGCAATTCCCGTGCGTCGTCCTCCTGGACGCGCAGGCTGCGGACCCTCACGCCCGCGAGGTCGGCGAGCCGGCCGGTGACCCGGGCGTACACGCTTTCCGGATCCGTCGAGTCGTCGCTGAGCGCGACCCTGAACAAGGTGCCGGGCAGGTGACGCCCGTTGGCGTCCATGGCCCGCGGGTCGACGTAGCGGTCCGACGTCCGCAGCGCCGAGGGTTCGAGCGCGAGCCTGCGCCACGACTGCATCTCGCGACGGGCAGCGAGGATCGTCGGGTCGTCGGCGCTCGTCACGGTGCTGACCACGGTGGCCGGGGCGCGATAAGCCGCCGACGGCTTGGGTTGCCCGCGGCTGCCGCCGTCCTGGTGGATGCGGATGACCGGCTGACCGCTTTCCATGATCGTGGAGATGAACGCCTTGCCGCTGCGGTGCCCCTTGAGGATCGACCTGCGGAATCGTCCGGCGTCGTGCGGGAACCTGAGGCGTTTGGGCGCGTCACCGAGGTTGATGTGCCGAAGGGACTCTTCGAGCAACATCAGGCGTCCGATTTTCTCCGACCCACTGGGCGCTTGGTAGCCGAGGGACAACTCGTAGCGCAGGAAGGTGATGGTGGGTTCGGCCGGTCGACCGAAGTCGTCCTCGACCTCGCTCGGCACGATCATCTCGGCCGCGAACCGGAGCCTCGGGTTGGCCGCCCCGTATCCGTTCCAGAACAGATCACGCGGGTCGCCTGTCCGCTCACCGTGGAGACCACGCACCGATTGAGCGGCATCGAGCAGCGAACGGTCCGCCAACAGACTCAGGAAGTGAATGGCGTCGAAGATGTTGGACTTACCGGTGCCGTTTTCCCCCGCGATGCATGTGAACGGTCCGAATTCGATTTTCGTGCCAACCAGGTTCTTGAACCCGTCGACCTCGAGCCTGGTGAGCATCTGCGGCCCTCCTGTGGTGGACTCGGCACATCCTCGCAATCGGTGGCACTTCGTGGCGGCACCCGGTGACACGCGCGTGTCGCACTCGGAGTCCGGAATCCGAGGACGCCGGCGGGCCGATCGCAGCGGGCCGGCGAACGGACGGCTGCCACGCCCGCGGGTCAGCCGAGTGGACCGGGTCGCGGGGCGTGGCGGGGCGCGAGCGTCAGAACGGCCAGCCCAGCACCGGCAGGCCGATGACGGCGTCCACGGCCAGGCCGCAGAACACGAGCATCAGGTACAGGTTCGACAGGTGGAAGAACTTCATCGTGTTCGTCGACCCGCCCCGCCGCACGACCGAGTGCAGCCGGTGCGCGAACACCACGAACCACGCGCCCGAGGCCGCCGCCACGACGACGTAGATCCACGACGTCACGGGGGCCAGCAGCAGCGTGCACGCGACCGTGACCCACGAGTAGATGACGATCTGCCGCGTCACCTGCTGCGCCGTCGCCACCACCGGCAGCATCGGCACGCCCGCCCGCGCGTAGTCCTCCTTGAACTTCATCGCGAGCGCCCACGTGTGCGGCGGCGTCCAGAAGAAGATCACGCCGAACATCACCAGCGCGGGCCACGCCACCGTGCCGGTCACCGAGGACCAGCCGATGATCACCGGCATGCAGCCGGCCATGCCGCCCCAGATGATGTTCTGCGAGGTCCGACGCTTGAGCACCAGGGTGTAGACGAAGATGTAGAACAGGATCGTGGCCACCGCGAACACGGCCGAGATCAGGTTCGTGGTCAGCCACAGGAACCCGAACGACACCACGCCCAGCACGATGCCGAAGATCAGCGCGTTGCGCGGCGGGATGGCGTCCTTGGCCAGCGGCCGGGCGCTGGTGCGCTTCATCACCGAGTCGATGTCGGCGTCGACGTAGCAGTTCAGCGCGTTGGCGGAGCCCGCGGCCAGGGTGCCGCCCGCCAGGGTGCACGCGATCAGCCACAGCGGCGGCAGGCCGCGGGCGGCCAGGAGCATCGCCGGGATGGTGGTGATCAGCAGCAGCTCGATCACCCGGGGCTTGGTCAGCGCCACGTACGCGCCGACCACCTGCCGGGGCGACCGCGCCGGAGCCTCGGTGACGGCACTCATGGCGTCGCGCTCCTCAACAGGTCGGGGGATGCGCTGATGGTAACCACGCGTTCGCCGAGCAGCCCGTTCGGGTACTCCCTGGACGTCCGCGCCACACCTGTGCGTACACCCACAGAGCGTGAGTGGCACGTGTGTCCGCTGGTCGGACTAGGCTGGCCGGTGGACCTTGGTAGCCGCGGATCGGGCCTGACGGGATCGATTAAGTTCGACACCCGGCCGTCACAACCGCCGCCTAGTGAGTTTGGAGCTGGAAGTCAGTGTCCGTCACCGATGACATCGCCCGGTTGACCGAAGCCCACCTGCCCGAGGACTGGACCGACCTGGACAAGCGCGCGGTCGACACGGCGCGCGTCCTGGCCGCGGACGCCGTGCAGAAGGTCGGCAACGGCCACCCCGGCACCGCGATGAGCCTCGCGCCGCTCGCCTACACGCTGTTCCAGCGGGTCATGCGGCACGACCCGGCCGACGCCGACTGGATCGGCCGCGACCGGTTCGTGCTCAGCGCCGGCCACTCCAGCCTGACGCTCTACATCCAGCTCTTCCTCAACGGCTACGGCCTGGAGCTGGACGACCTCAAGGCGCTGCGGACCTGGGGCTCCAAGACCCCCGGCCACCCCGAGCACCGGCACACCAACGGCGTGGAGATCACCACCGGCCCGCTGGGCCAGGGCCTCGCCTCCGCCGTCGGCATGGCGATGGGCGCGCGCCGCGAGCGCGGCCTGTTCGACCCGGACGCCCCCGCCGGGGAGAGCCCGTTCGACCACCACATCTTCGTGATCGCCTCCGACGGCGACATCGAGGAGGGCGTCACGTCCGAGGCGTCGTCGCTGGCCGGCACCCAGAAGCTGGGCAACCTCACGGTCGTCTACGACGACAACAAGATCTCCATCGAGGACGACACCACCATCGCGCTGTCCGAGGACACCGCGAAGCGCTACGAGGCGTACGGCTGGCACGTGCAGGTCGTCGAGGGCGGCGAGAACGTCGTCGGCATCCTGCGGGCGCTGGAGAACGCCAAGGCGGAGACCGAGCGCCCGTCGTTCATCCTGCTGCGCACGGTCATCGGCTACCCGGCGCCCAACAAGCAGAACACCGGCGCGGCGCACGGCGCGGCCCTGGGCGCGGACGAGGTCGCCGAGGTCAAGCGCATCCTGGGCTTCGACCCGGAGCAGACCTTCGAGGTCGCCGACGAGGTGCTGGAGCACACCCGCGCGGTGATCAAGCGCGGCGAGGCCGCCAAGTCGGAGTGGCAGCGCTCGTTCGACGCGTGGGCCGAGGCGAACCCGGAGCGCAAGGCGCTGCTGGACCGCCTGGTCGCGGGCGAGCTGCCCGAGGGCTGGGCCGACGCGCTGCCGTCGTGGGACCCGGACCCGAAGGGCGTCGCGACCCGCAAGGCGTCCGGCGAGGTGCTGAACTCGCTGCGCGACGTGCTGCCGGAGCTGTGGGGCGGCTCGGCCGACCTCGCCGAGTCGAACAACACCACGATGAAGGGCGTCGACTCGTTCGGCCCGGAGTCGATCTCCACCAAGATGTGGAACGCCAACCCGTACGGCCGCACGCTGCACTTCGGCGTCCGCGAGCACGCCATGGGCTCGATCCTCAACGGCATCGCGCTGCACGGCCCGACCCGCCCGTACGGCGGCACGTTCCTGGTGTTCAGCGACTACATGCGGCCGGCGGTCCGGCTCGCCGCGCTGATGAAGTCCCCGGTGGTCTACGTGTGGACGCACGACTCCATCGGCCTCGGCGAGGACGGCCCGACGCACCAGCCGATCGAGCACCTGGCCGCGCTGCGCGCGATCCCGGGCCTGAGCGTGGTGCGCCCCGGCGACGCCAACGAGACCGCCGCGGCGTGGCGGGCGATCGTCTCCCAGCGCGGCATCGGCCCCATCGGCATCGCCCTGACCAGGCAGAACCTGCCGGTGCTGGAGGGCACCAAGGAGAAGGCGACCGAGGGCGTGGCGCGCGGCGGCTACGTGCTGGAGGGCGAGGGCGAGCCGGAGCTGATCCTCATCGCGACCGGCTCCGAGCTGCAGATCGCGGTCGAGGCCCGCAAGGTCCTCGAGGCCGAGGGCGTGGCGGTCCGCGTGGTGTCCATGCCGAGCGTCGAGTGGTTCGACTCGCAGGACAAGGGCTACCAGGAGCAGGTGCTGCCGTCGTCGGTGAAGGCGCGCGTGGTGGTCGAGGCGGGCATCGCCCAGCCGTGGCACCGGTTCGCGGGCGACGCGGGCGAGATCGTCTCCATCGAGCACTTCGGCGCGTCGGCGGACTACCAGACGCTGTTCCGCGAGTTCGGGTTCACGACGGAGAACGTCGTCGCGGCGGCCCGCCGCTCGCTGGCCCGGACCAAGTAGAGACTCCAGGGAGTTGACGAGATGAGCACCAATCCGCTGGCCGCGCTCAGCGACGCGGGCGTGTCGATCTGGCTGGACGACCTGTCCCGAGAGCGGCTGAACACCGGCAACCTGGCCGGGCTGATCGCCGACCACCACGTGGTCGGCGTGACCACGAACCCGACGATCTTCGCCACGGCCCTGTCCAACGGCTCGGTCTACGACGAGCAGGTCCGCGAGCTGGCCGCGCGCGGCGCGGACACCGACGCCGCCGTGCGGGAGATCACCACCACGGACGTGCGCAACGCGTGCGACCTGTTCCGCGACCTCTACACCGCCACCGACGGCGTGGACGGCCGCGTGTCGATCGAGGTGGACCCGCGGCTGGCCAACGACACCGAGGCCACCGTGGCCGAGGCGCTGGACCTGGCCAAGGCCGTGGACCGCCCGAACCTGCTGGTGAAGATCCCGGCCACGCTGGAGGGCCTGCCCGCGATCACCCGCGTGCTCGCCGAGGGCGTCAGCGTGAACGTGACGCTGATCTTCTCCGTCGAGCGCTACCGCCAGGTGATGGAGGCGTTCCTCGCGGGCCTGGAGCAGGCCAAGGCGAACGGCCACGACCTGCGCGGCATCCACTCCGTGGCGTCGTTCTTCGTGTCCCGGGTGGACACCGAGATCGACAAGCGGCTGGACGCGCTGGGCACCCCGGCGGCGGCCGGGCTGCGCGGCGAGGCGGCCATCGCGAACGCGGTGCTGGCCTACGCGGCGTTCCAGGAGACGTTCCAGGGCCCCCGCTGGGAGGCGCTCGCCGCCGACGGCGCCCGCGCGCAGCGCCCGCTGTGGGCGTCCACCGGCGTGAAGGACCCGCAGTACTCCGACACCCGGTACGTGGACCAGCTCGTGGTGGCCGACACGGTCAACACGATGCCGGAGAAGACCCTGCACGCGGTCGCCGATCACGGCAAGATCGAGGGCGACACGGTGACCGGGCGCGCGGCGCGGGCGCAGGAGGTCTTCGACGGGCTGGTCGAGGTCGGCATCGACCTCGACGACGTGTTCGTCACGCTGGAGACCGAGGGCGTCGACAAGTTCAAGAAGTCGTGGGCCGAACTGCTCGACACGGTGACCGGACAGCTGACCCAGGCCAAGGGCTGAGGACGAGGACGCACAAGATGACCGAGGTGATCTCCGTGGAGATCGTCCGCACGCCGAACCAGGAGCAGGTCGAGACCGTCGTCGGCGACCTGGTCCGCGATTCGGCGCCGAGCAGGCTCACGGCAGGCGACGCGACCCTGTGGGGCGCGGAGGCGGAGCCGGAGGCGTCGATCCGCCTGGCGTGGACGACGTTGCACGAGACGTCCCGCCCGCTGGTCGCGGAGATCACCGCGCTGCGCGACGAGCTGCTCGCCGAAGGCGTGGACCGGGTGGTCCTCGCCGGCATGGGCGGCTCGTCGCTCGCGCCCGAGGTGATCACGGGCACCGCCGGCGTGCCGCTGGTGGTGCTCGACACGACCGACCCCGGCCAGGTGGCCGAGGCCCTGTCGGGCGACCTGCGGCGCACGGTCGTGGTGGTGTCGTCCAAGTCGGGCGGCACCGTCGAGACCGACAGCCACCGGCGGATCTTCGAGGCCGCGTTCGCCGCCGCGGACATCGACGCGGCGTCCCGGATCGTCGTGGTGACCGACCCCGGCTCGCCGCTGGAGCAGGCGTCGCGCGAGGCGGGCTACCGCAAGGTGTTCCTCGCCGACCCGCACGTGGGCGGCCGCTACTCGGCGCTGACCGCGTTCGGCCTGGTCCCCTCCGGCCTGGCCGGGGCGGACATCGGCAAGCTGCTGGACGAGGCGGCAGCCGCCGCGCCGCTGGTGTCGGCCGACTCGCCGGACAACCCGGCGGTGGTGCTGGCCGCGACGTTCGCCGTGGCGCACGCGCACGGCGCGGAGAAGGTCGTGCTCGCCGACACCGGCTCCGGCATCGTGGGCTTCGGCGACTGGGCGGAGCAGCTCATCGCCGAGTCGACCGGCAAGAACGGCACCGGCCTGCTGCCCGTCGTGGTCGAGGACGCGGGCGCGCCCGGTTTCGTGGACGCGGGCTCCGACGCCACGACCGTCGCGATCGGACCGGCCACCGGCTCGTCCACGCTCGCGGTCGAGGGCTCGCTCGGCGCGCAGTTCCTGGTGTGGGAGTACGCGACCGCGCTCGTGGGCCGCGTGCTGGAGATCAACCCGTTCGACCAGCCCGACGTCGAGGCGGCGAAGAAGGCGGCCCGGTCCCTGTTGGACTCCCCCGCCGCGTCGTCGGCCGAACCGGCCTTCGTGGACGGTCCGGTCGAGGTCCACCCGAGCGAGGGCTGGCTGCCGGCGGACGTGAAGACGGTCGCCGAGGCGCTGCGCGCGCTGGTGGCCGCCGCGCCCGAGCACGGCTACCTGTCCGTGCAGGCGTACCTGGACCGGATCGACGACGCGTCGTTCGCCCTCGTCCGCCCGGAGTTGGCCCGCCGTTCACACCTGCAGACCACGTTCGGGTGGGGACCGCGGTTCCTGCACTCGACCGGCCAGTACCACAAGGGCGGCCACCAGAACGGCGTGTTCCTGCAACTGACCGGGGCGTCCGGGACGGGCCTGGAGGTGCCGGGCCGGCCCTACGACCTCGGCACGTTGCAGTTGGCCCAGGCGCTGGGCGACGGCCAGGTGCTCGCCGAGCGCGGCCGCCCGGTGCTGCGGCTGCACCTGACCGACCGCGTCGCCGGGCTCGCGCAGCTCGTCGAGGCAATCCAGGAGGACGGTTCGTGATCGGACTCACGAGGTCACAATCCAGCACGGCGGTGTGCGCGCACCCGGCCGACGAGCGGGGCGGGGAGGTCCGATGAGCGCTCCCACCAGGCGCAACCCGCTGCGCGACCCCCGCGACAAGCGGCTGCCCCGCATCGCCGGGCCGTCCGGCCTGGTGATCTTCGGCGTGACCGGCGACCTGTCGCGCAAGAAGCTCATGCCCGCCATCTACGACCTGGCCAACCGCGGCCTGCTGCCGCCGGGCTTCGCGCTCGTCGGCTTCGCCCGCCGCGACTGGGCCGACCAGGACTTCATGCAGGTCGTGCACGACGCGGTGAAGGAGCACGCGCGCACGCCGTTCCGGCAGGCCGTGTGGGACCAGCTCGCCGAGGGCATCCGGTTCGTGCAGGGCACGTTCGACGACGACAGCGCGTTCGACGCGCTCGCCGCGACCCTGTCCGACCTGGACCGCGACCGCGGCACGGGCGGCAACCACGCGTTCTACCTGTCGGTGCCGCCCAGCGCGTTCACCACCGTGGTCAACCAGCTCAAGCGCGCCGGCCTGGCCACCCCGCCCACCGACAAGCCCGACCAGTGGCGGCGGGTGGTCATCGAGAAGCCGTTCGGCCACGACCTGACCAGCGCCAAGCAGCTCAACAAGACGGTGAACGACGTCTTCCCCGAGGAGTCGGTGTTCCGCATCGACCACTACCTCGGCAAGGAGACGGTGCAGAACATCCTGGCGCTGCGCTTCGCGAACCAGCTCTACGAGCCCATCTGGAACGCCAACTACGTCGACCACGTGCAGATCACCATGGCCGAGGACATCGGCCTGGGCGGTCGCGCGGGCTACTACGACGGCATCGGCGCGGCCCGCGACGTGATCCAGAACCACCTGCTCCAGCTGCTCGCGCTGACCGCGATGGAGGAGCCGGTGTCGTTCCGGCCGAGCGACCTGCGCGCGGAGAAGGTCAAGGTGCTCTCCGCGACCAAGGCGATCGGGCCGTTCGACGAGACCACCGCCCGCGGCCAGTACACCGGCGGCTGGCAGGGCGGCCAGAAGGTGCCCGGCCTGCTGGAGGAGGGCGGCTTCGCCAAGGACTCGGTCACCGAGACCTACGCGGCCATCACGTGCGAGGTGAACACCCGGCGGTGGGCGGGCGTGCCGTTCTACCTGCGCACCGGCAAGCGCCTGGGCCGCCGCGTCACCGAGGTGGCCGTGGTGTTCAAGCGCGCGCCGCACCTGCCGTTCGACGACACCGCCACCGAGGAGCTGGGGCAGAACGCCCTGGTCGTGCGGGTGCAGCCGGACGAGGGCGTGACCATGCGGTTCGGGTCCAAGGTGCCGGGCAACTCGATGGAGGTCCGGGACGTCACGATGGACTTCGGCTACGGCCACGCGTTCACCGAGTCGTCCCCCGAGGCCTACGAGCGGCTGCTGCTGGACGTGCTGCTCGGCGAGCCGTCGCTGTTCCCGAAGAACGACGAGGTGGAGCTGTCCTGGCAGATCCTCGACCCGGTCCTGAGGCACTGGGCCGCCACCGGCGCGCCCGAGAAGTACAAGGCAGGCACCTGGGGACCGGCGTCGGCGGACGAGATGCTGGCCCGCACCGGCAGGCACTGGAGGCGTCCGTGATCATCGACCTGCCCTCGACCACCACGTCGCAGGTCAACAGCAAGCTCGTGCAGCTGCGCGAGGAGGGCGGCGCGGTCACCCTCGGCCGGGTGCTGACCCTGGTCATCGTCACCGACGACGGCACCAAGACCGAGGACGCGGTGGACGCGGCCAACGACGCCAGCCGCGAGCACCCGTGCCGGGTGATCGTGGTGGCGCGCGGCGCGCGCAAGGCCGCGCCCCGGCTCGACGCGCAGATCCGCGTCGGCGGCGACGCGGGCGCGTCCGAGGTCATCGTGCTGCGCCTGTACGGCGAGCTGGCCAACGAGGGCGCTTCGTGCGTCGTGCCGCTGCTGCTGCCGGACACCCCGGTGGTGGCGTGGTGGCCGAACGAGGCGCCCGCCGTGCCCGCGGAGGACCCGATCGGGCAGCTCGCGCAGCGGCGGATCACCGACGCGGCGGCGGAGAAGAACCCGATCCGGGCGCTGGAGCAGCGCCGGACCGGCTACACGCCGGGCGACACGGACCTGGCGTGGACGCGGTTGACGCTGTGGCGGGCGATGCTCGCGTCGGCGTTCGACCTGCCGCCGCACGAGAAGGTCACCGAGGCCGAGGTGAGCGGGGAGAGCGACTCGCCGTCGACCGACCTGCTGGCCGCGTGGCTCGCCGGGTGCCTGAAGGTGCCGGTGAAGCGGGTCAAGGCCGCGCGCGGCGAGGGCATCGTGGACGTGCGGTTGGAGCGCCGGTCCGGTGTGGTGGAGCTGTCGCGCCCGGACGGGAAGGTCGGCACGCTGACCCAGCCCGGCCAGCCGGAGCGGCGGGTCGCGCTGCAGCGCCGCCAGGTGCGGGACTGCCTGGCCGAGGAGCTGCGCCGGCTCGACCCGGACGAGGTGTACGAGGCGGCGTTGCGGTCGCTCGGCAAGGTCGTGCGCGGTCGGACCGCGCCGAAGGCCGCCGCGGCGCGCAAGCCCGCGCGGGCCGCGTCCGGCGCGGCGAAGGCGAAGGCCGACGGCGGTCGGGCCGACGGCGCGGTGGCCGTGAAGGCGGACGCCAAGCCGGCCACCGGGGCGGCCGCGGACGGCCGGGTGGACGAGAAGCCCGCGAAGGCGGCCGTGAAGGGCGCGGCCAAGGCGTCCTCGGGGTCCGAGGTGTCCGGCTCCTCGGGGTCCTCGGGCAAGTCGTCGGCCAAGGCGTCGGCGAAGGCCGCTCCGAAGGCGTCGACCAGGGCGAAGGCGGGTTCGTGAGCCGTCCGGAGGTGGTGGTGCACCGGGACGGCGGGCTGCTGGCCGCCGCCACGGCCGCCCGCCTGGTCACCGCGCTGGTCGACGCGCAGGCCGCGCGCGGGTGGGCGTCGCTGGTGCTGACCGGCGGCCGGACCGGCGCCGCGGTGCTGGAGCACCTGCGCGCCACGCCCGCGCGGGACGCGGTGGACTGGGAGCGGATCGACCTGTATTGGGGCGACGAGCGGTTCCTGCCCGCCGGGCACCCGGACCGCAACGAGACCCAGGCGCGGGAGGCGTTGCTGGACCACGTGCCGGTGCCGGCGTCCCGCGTGCACGTCGTGGAGCCGTCCGACGGGCGGTTCGGCGACGACCCGGAGGCCGCCGCCGAGGCGTACGCCGAGGTGCTCGCCGCCGCCGCGCGCCCGGAGGACGGCGGCGCCGTGCCGACGTTCGACGTGTGCCTGCTCGGTGTCGGCGAGGAGGGGCACGTGGCGTCGGTCTTCCCCGAGTCGCCGGCCGTGCGCGAGCAGGACCGCGGCGTCGTCGCCGTGCGCGACTGCCCGAAGCCGCCGCCGACCCGGGTGAGCCTCACCCTGCCCGCGATCCGCGCCGCGCGGGAGGTGTGGCTGATGACGACCGGCGCCGCGAAGGCCGAAGCCGTCGCCCTGGGACTGTCCGGCGCCGCCGAAGCCCAGCTGCCGGCCGCCGGCGCGCGTGGCCGGCAGCGCACCCTGTGGCTGCTCGACTCGGCCGCCGCCGCGCGGGTGCCGGACGCGCCCCGCGCCTGAACCGTTCCCGACCGCTGCCGCCGTCGCCCCGCCGGGCGCGGCGGCAGCCGTGTCCCGGCGTGATGTCGCGCACTCGCGGCCCGATTCCCCCCACGTTGTCCGCTGAGCGGACGTTCGCGCTCGCAATTTTGTGCGGCGCGGGACGTCCCGATCGGGTAATCACAGCATCTCGAAGGGTGATCGGGTCGAGCGAGCACGTCGGGGGCGGGAAGGCGGGTCATGCCAAGCGCGATGACAGCGCAGTACGGTGAGGACCGGCGGGTAGCTGACACAGGAGGTCGAACCCTGGCCGGCAACGCTGTCCAAGGGCTGCCGAGCGGTCGGGTCAACGGCGTTCCGACCGAACGGGTGCGGCGTGCTGCCTTCCTGGGCCGGCTCCGGGGCGTGCTGGAGCGGTTGCCGGTGCGGCACCGGCAGTGGGCGTTCGACACGGCGGCGGTCGGCATCGCCGCGCTCGACGTGTGGCTGCGGGTCGTGCCCGAGGCGGAGCGGTACAACTACGTGCTGTCGGCGATCTCCGTGGCCGCCGTGGCGTTCCGCCGCCGTTTCCCGTTCCTGGTGGTGCTGATCACCGTGCCTGGGTTCCTGGCGGGGTGGGCGCAGTTGGCGGCCATGATCGCGCTCGGCACGCTCGCGAGGCAGAGGCTGGGGTCGACGCAGACCTACGTCGGGGCCGGCCTGGTCTGGCTGAGCCGGTTCTTCCCGTGGCCGCCGGAGGAGTTCCTGGCGACGGACTGGAAGACGCACGTGCACAACGCGATCTACGGGTGCATCGTCGCCGGGATGCCGATCGCCATCGGGTTGTTGGCGCACGCGCGGGAGGAGTTGTCGGCGCGGATCGGCGAGCTGGCGGCGAGCCGGGAGCGGGAGCGGCTGCTGCACGCGCACGCCGTGCGGGCCGACGAGCGGGCCAGGCTGGCGCGGGAGATGCACGACGTCGTGTCGCACCAGGTGAGCCTGATCGCGATGCAGGCGGGGGCCCTCCGCGTCGCGGCGGCCGACCCGGACGCGCGGCAGGTGGCCGGGACGATCCGGATGCTGAGCACGAGGACGTTGGACGAGCTGCGGCAGCTGGTGAGCGTGCTGCGGACGACCAGCGGCGACGACTCGCCCCAGCCGCGGATCGAGGACCTGCCGCAACTCGTCGGCAGCGCGGGCGTGCCGGCGACGCTGACCGTGCGCGGGGCGGTGGACGATCTGCCCGCCCCGGTGTCCGGTGCGGTGTACCGGACGGTGCAGGAGGCGTTGACGAACGTGCGGAAGCACGCTTGGGGTGCGGCGACGTCGGTGCTGGTGGTGGCCGATGCCGATGAGCTGCTGGTGGAGGTGCGCAACGAGGCCCCGGAGGGACCGGTGGCCGGGGGGACGTTGCCCAGCGGTGGTCACGGGTTGGTGGGGTTGCGGGAGCGGGCGGCGTTGCTGGAGGGGGAACTGGAGGCGGGTCCGACGGACAGCGGCGGTTTCGTGGTCAAGGTAAGGTTTCCCCTGGTCAGGACGCTGGATACGTAGCCGGCCGAGTCGCCCGTCCGAGTGGCCCTGGCGGCGCTACCAAAAATAACGCCGTTTCCTCAGCCGCAAAACGTCGGTTGAAACAACGAGGACCGCCGACCAACCCCGCCCCTGCCCACTCCCACCCCGCGCTCCGCCCCCGCCCCTCCCGCTCCCCGCCCCTCCCGCTGCACTCCCCCGTCCCGCTCGACCCCACACCCCGCCACCACACCGGCGCCCACCCGACCCTCCGCCCCGAACACCACACCCACCCACGCACCCCGGCTTCCCGGCAGCCACCAACCCACGGCCCCGGCTTCCCGGCAGCCGCCTCACCGCCCCCCGCCCGCCCTCAACCGCCACCGCCCGCCCAACGGCCCGTGCACGCCCGGCCCACACCCCGATTCCGCCGCCTCCGATCCGCTCCCCCACGCCGCGCTACGGCAACGCCGCGCCCGCCTTCGGCGGCACCGTCACCGGACACCGCCGGGCACGGGCCGGATGATGCGCTGCGTGCTCTCGGGATCCACGGGCGGCTCGGCGGGTGGCAGGCCGTCGTCGTCCGGGTGCGGGGTCAGGTAGCCGAGCAGGAACGCCGCGGCCGCCGCGACGACGATGAACGCGATCTCGACGGTCGGCGACGGGGCGACGACCCGCAGCACGGACAGCGAGATGACCGCGACGAGCCCGGTGCCGACGCCGGCCGGCAGGAAGCGCATCGCCCGCTGCCACCGGCGCGCGGGCAGCCGGCGGCGCGCGAGGGCGATCAGCGCGCCCGTCCACGCCGACACCGTCAGCCCGAACGCGGCGAGCCCGAACAGTCCGTACACCGACCACAGCGACCCGCGCACGTCGCCGGTGACGCCGATCGAGGCGATCACGTCGCGGTTGGTGTCGAGCACCTCCACCTCGGTCGGGAGCAGGCCGGTGGCCTGGCCGCCGAGCTGCCCCAGGTCGAGCACGAACCCGCGGGTGACGCTCTGCTTGGCCGGCACGTCGAACGGCACGACGGTGTCGTAGGAGAAGAACGTGAGCGCCAACGCCGTGCCGGACAGCCGGATCGCCTTGACGTGCCGCACGGTGTCCGTTCCGTTGTGGACGGTCACGGAGATGGTGGCGGCGCGCGACGGGTCGAGCAGCAGCTCGTCCTCACCGAGGGGTGTGCCGTCCACCGTGGCGTCGATGGTGACCGCCTCCCCGGTGGCGTGGGCGGGGGCGACGCCGAGGAAGATCCCGCACAGGAGCAGTAGACCGACGCTGCTCATAATGCGTCTCACAAGGGCACCTCATCGGTGGGTAGCGGGGATGGGTATGCGATCGGCAGGAACACTAGCTCTACTGGGTGCCCTGGCATACGGCGTGGCGGCGCTCGTGGCGGCGCCGGTGTCGGCGCAGCCGCAGGGCGTCGCGACCGCGAGCCCGGACTCCGGCGCGCCGGGGAGCACGTTCACCCTGAGCTGGTCGGGGGTGTACCTGGACCCGCGCTGCTCGAACGACGCGGTGCAGATCATCTGGGACGGCGGCCGGGTCATCGGCAACGGCAGGCACGCGGGTCGCGGCGCGGGGTCGGGCACGGCGACGGTTCCGGGGGACGCGGGGCTGGGCGCGCACCGGGTGACGGCACGCCCGGTGTGCGCGTCGACGTCGCAGCCGTCGGTCGGTTTCACGGTGACGCCGCGGCAGCCGACCACGACCACCACCGCGCCTCCGGTCACGACGACGACCGCGGCCCCGGTGACGACGACCCCTGCGGCGACGACCACGACCACCACCCCGTCGACCACCACCACCACCACGACCACGACGACCACCACGACGACCACGGGCAGTTCCGCGCCGGTCACGACGACGCAGCTGTTCGACGGTGACGGCGCGTTGACGTTGGACAAGGACAACATCCAGCCGGGTGACCCCCTGACGGCGACGGGCACGGGGTGCGATCCGGGGTCGTCGGTGCGGCTCAGCTCGTTGGGCGAGGACGTCGGCACGGCGAAAGCGGACGATTCGGGCACGTTCAGCACGCGGGTGGAGTTCACCGTGATCCAGCCGGGTCGGCACGTGATCCGGGCGGACTGCGGGGTGGTGCTGGTGGGCAGCGTGGACGTGGCGTTGACCAGCTCGACGGGTGGCACGACGTCCACGCTCGTGGCGCTGGTGTTCTTCGTGCTGGTGGGTGCGGTCGTGGTGCGACGCCAGTTCGCGGGCGTGTTCGGCAAGCGCACCTGAGAACCCGCATCCCGGCAAGCGCACCTGAGCACGCGCACCCGAGCACGCGCATCCCGGCAAGCGCATCCGGAAAGCGCACCTGAGCAGGCGCGTCCGGGAAAGGCGCGTCCGAGCAGGCGGCACCTGGGCAGGTGCAGCAAGCACCCCACCGACCTCGGAGACGCGGACGGCCCCCTCGGCGGTTGCCGAGCTG